>NZ_JAQFJJ010000028.1:0-11117 GCF_030440005.1 Streptococcus sp. SP1 | reverse complement strand
ATTGTGGAGTATATTGATTATTACAACAACAAACGCATTAAGGTAAAACTAAAAGGACTTAGTCCTGTGCAATACAGAACTAAATCCTTCACTTAAATTATTTGTCTAACTTTTTGGGGTCAGTACATTGGGCTCCCTTTTCATTTTGCCGTGAAGATGATATAATCATACGAGTGAAATCAATGAAAGAGAGTCAAGCATGAGTATTTTAGAAGTGAAAAATTTGAGCCACGGTTTTGGGGACCGTGCGATTTTTGAGGATGTGTCCTTCCGTTTGCTAAAGGGAGAGCATATTGGTCTTGTCGGGGCCAATGGTGAGGGGAAATCGACCTTCATGAGCATCGTGACTGGTAAAATGCAACCTGACGAAGGAAAGGTGGAGTGGTCTAAGTATGTGACGGCAGGCTACCTAGATCAGCATTCGGTCTTAGAAGAAGGACAAACGGTTCGCGATGTCTTACGGACAGCTTTTGATGAGTTGTTCACAGCTGAAGCTCGGATCAATGACCTCTATATGGCCATGGCGGAAGAGGGAGCCGATGTCGATGCTCTGATGGAAGAGGTAGGAGAACTCCAAGAGCGTCTAGAAAGTCGTGATTTTTATACCTTGGATGCCAAGATCGATGAAGTGGCGCGTGCTCTTGGGGTCATGGACTTTGGCATGGACACGGATGTGACCTCCTTGTCAGGTGGGCAACGGACCAAGGTCCTCTTGGCCAAACTCTTGCTAGAAAAACCAGATATCTTGCTACTAGACGAGCCAACCAACTACTTGGATGCAGAGCACATCGATTGGCTTAAACGCTATTTGCAGAATTATGAAAATGCCTTTGTCCTCATTTCCCACGATATTCCATTCTTGAACGATGTGATCAATATCGTCTACCATGTGGAAAATCAACAGTTGACCCGCTATTCAGGAGACTACTACCAATTCCTTGAAGTCTATGAAATGAAGAAATCGCAATTGGAAGCGGCTTATGAGCGTCAGCAAAAAGAGATTGCTGATTTGAAAGATTTCGTAGCCCGTAATAAGGCGCGTGTGGCTACACGGAATATGGCCATGTCTCGTCAGAAGAAGTTGGACAAGATGGAACTCATTGAGTTGCAAAGTGAGAAACCAAAGCCATCCTTTGAATTTAAAAATGCCCGAACTCCTGGCCGCTTTATCTTCCAGACCAAGGATCTTCAGATTGGCTATGACCGTCCTTTAACCAAGCCTTTGAACCTAACCTTTGAACGTAATCAAAAGGTGGCTATCATCGGGGCCAACGGGATCGGAAAAACCACTCTCTTGAAGAGCTTGCTGGGAATCATCCCACCGATTGCTGGAGAAGTAGAGCGGGGAGATTACCTAGAGCTTGGCTATTTCGAGCAAGAGGTCGAAGGGGGCAATCGCCAGACACCGCTTGAAGCAGTCTGGAATGCCTTTCCAGCTCTCAACCAAGCAGAAGTCCGTGCAGCTCTTGCCCGCTGTGGCTTGACCACCAAGCATATCGAGAGCCAAATTCAGGTGCTATCTGGTGGAGAGCAAGCCAAGGTACGCTTCTGTCTCTTGATGAATCGTGAAAATAATGTCTTGGTACTAGACGAGCCGACCAACCACTTGGATGTGGATGCCAAAGATGAATTGAAACGGGCCCTGAAAGAATACAAGGGATCGATCCTCATGGTTTGCCACGAGCCAGACTTCTATGAAGGCTGGATGGACCAAATCTGGGACTTTAATGAATTGACTTAAAGACAAAAAGAGAACCGCATGGTTCTCTTTTCAGATTCTTCTTATAAACTTTCTTTAGGTGAGTACGGACGTTAGGTGAAATTATCCAGTGGATGATTTCAGCAATCCAGGAAGTTCCATGACTAATTATTGAGCCTAAGGTCTCAATAATTCCGTGTGCCTGAAACAAATCTGTTTCAGGCACTTTTCTCACGGCGGAAAGTTTCAGTAGATGAATGACTTAAAAAATTAGAATTCATTTTTTTACAATGAATCTATTAGCTAATTTTATGTAAAATGTTTATCAATATCTTAAAAAGAGAACCGCATGGTTCTCTTTTCATTATTTTTTGAAATTATAGTCTTTTAAGATCTCGATTTTTTCAATCTTGATGTCTGTTTTTGGTTTGTCCTTATCATCAGTTTCGGCAGATGCAATTTTATCGACCACATCCATGCCATCGATCACTTGGCCAAAGACAGTGTAGTTGCCACCATCAAGGGTTGGATTTCCACCATTTTTATAAGCATCGATGATCTTAGTTGGGAAACGATCAGTTGGAAGTTTACTTGAAATATCATCCTTATTTTGGTTGATATAGAATTGACTACCATTGGTATTTGGACCAGAATTGGCCATGGCAAGGGCTCCACGAAGGTTGTAAAGGTATGGAGAATACTCATTCTCAAAACCAGTACCTGAATCTTTGGATTTGTCTTTGCCCTTCCAGATAGATTCGCCACCCGTACCGTCTCCTTTAGGATCCCCAGTTTGGATCATAAAGTTGTTAATGACACGGTGGAAAAGTAAGCCATTGTAGTAGCCTTCTTTTGCGTGGGTCAAGAAGTTTTCAACTGCAAGGGGCGCATATTTAGGGAAGAGCTTCACAGTGATATCGCCTTCAGTTGTTGTGATTTTAACCTCTGCTTCGTCTTCAGCCACATCAGTTGAGAGTTGTGGGAAGACGGCATTTTCATTGGTCATGGCATCGTTAAAATCTTTGCGCAGTTGTTCTAATTTCTTTTGTTCTTCTTCAATTTTCTTTTGATCTTTTTCACTAGAGCTGGAAGTTGCTGTCTGCTCTGTCTTTTCTTTGCTTGAGCTTGAAGAGTTAGCGTTTGTTTTATTGGACGAACAAGCTGTTAAAGCCAAGCCGGAAAATAATAGTAGTGCGATTAATTTTTTCATATTCTTCCTTTCCAACATAGTTGTCTTTTTCTATTGTACCTTAATTTTGCGATACTTTCAAATCTGGATAAAATTTAAGGCGAAAACACTATTCTGAAAATTTGCAGAAAATAGATGAAAGTATTTCCGAATTCCTGTATAATAGGATGACTACAGGAGAACGATCATCAAAAAATGAAATCATCACATTTTGCGAGAGCCCTTTGGTTTGGTATCCTAGGTGCTCTCTTTTTTGCATTTACCTTTATTTTTAATCGAAGCATGAACCTGGCAGGTGGTTCCTGGATGTGGAGTGCTAGTTTGCGCTACCTTTTTAGTTTGCCCATGATGGCCGTTTTAGTCTGGCAGAAAGGCGAGTTGAAGGGTGTCTTGTCAGCAATTGCACGATCCCCGTGGACTTGGTTGCTTTGGAGTACGGTCGGCTTTGGTCTCTTTTATGCGCCCTTATCGATGGCTTCTATCTATGGAGAATCATGGTTTGTGGCTGCGACCTGGCAGATTACGATTTTAGCTGGTCTCCTTCTGACCCCACTTTTTGGCCAAAAGATTCTAAGAAAACAGTTAGGAATGACTTTACTGATTTTGTTAGGAATTGTATTGATACAAATTCCATATTTTGGACGAGGTCTCGGAGAAGGTGTGGTGCGAGCTAGTATCTTAATTTTGATCGCTGCTTTTTCCTATCCATTGGGAAATCGCAAGATGCTGGTTCATTGTAAAGAAGAACAATTATCAACGACCCAACGGGTCTTTGGGATGACCTTAATGAGTGTTCCTTTTTGGTTGCTCTTATCCGTCTTTGCAGGAGTAGATGCAGGCTTGCCATCGGGTGGCCAAATGCTCCAATCCTTGATCGTAGCTGTATTTTCAGGAGTTATCGCGACCATGCTCTTCTTTGAAGCAACCAACTTGGTGAAACACAACCATCAGCAGTTAGCAGTTGTTGAAGCTACCCAGGCCGGCGAGGTCCTCTTCACCCTATTTGGAGGCTGTCTTTTTCTAGGAGATCAGATCCCAACCCCACTAGGATTTTTAGGGGTTTTCATTGTGATCATCGGTATAGTGGGAAATAGTCTGATGACTTCTTCAGAATAGATAGTGGTAGAAAAGTAGAACTAAAAAGATGATATTGCGGTTCAGTCTATCAATGCTAACACCCACGAGGGTGTTTTCTTTTTGGTCTAAATCACTAATTAAGAAGGAAGTTGCGTAGAGATGGAAAATTCGGTATGATGGGAGGTAAGTTGATTTGGTGGAAATGAGGTTATTAAAAATTATATGAGTAGTGTCTTTAGAAAAGGAAAACGTTAGTCATTACTTATAAAAAAGGTGGAGCAGGAAATGAAAAAATGGAAAATTGTGGTTTTACTTCTAATATCTATTCTATCTATCTCAATTATTGTCTATCAGAAAAGTATAGACCTTCAAAATAATGAACATAAAATTAAATGGGAAAAGTATGATGCAGGATCGATTAAAGAATTACACTATCTTGATAAAGAGAAACGAGTTATCTCTTTTCGAGCATCAAAAAATTTCATTACCTATAGTGGATGGGCATCAATTGGTGATCGTTATTAGTATTAAAAACACGCTATGCAAGTAACGAAGGAATAGATGAAAACCTCCAAAAAGGGTGGACTTGGTATGCGATTGTTTACGATCTAGATCACCTAGATAAAAAACCTGAGAAGGTTGATCTTTACCAAGTTGTTAAGAATTATGATAAAAACTTTTATTTAAAAAATCAAGGGACCATCATAATCGAAGATGGGAAGGAATATTTATTGTTGGAACTCCAACATTATGAAAAAAAGAACAAAATCACCGTTAAAATGGACTTAGCTTCCAATAAAATAGTGGGTGAAACGACAGAAGAACTCTTCAGAACAAATTATCCTACTAGTAATAATATTTCATCACTTGGAGACGCCATCAATAATAGTAATGTATATAATCGAAGCGATTTCTTTATCTTCTCTTATCCATATTGTAACTGTATAAATTTTGAAAAGGACTACCCTAAGTTTATTCAGTTAGGAAAGGCTAATAAAGAAGATAAAATGGTAGTGGCATTTCGGAAGAAAAAAATATCAGTTGAAGAATCCTACCAAATGCTCAGACATTGGTTTGCGCCACTTGGTCAAGATAAATTAGAAGTGATTGGAACAAATGAAAGTAATGATGGAGAGAAGCAAACCAAGGTATTAGAGACCTATCAAGAGTTTGCGGAATGGACTCATCTTGAAAGAGATTGGTAAGGATACAGTCTAGTTTTTTTAAAAAGAAAGATGAAAAGGATGCCTACTATTTCAGATATACTAGAAAAATTCTACGCTGATCACGAGGTGAAACCCTATATTTCGCCTGAGAGGGATTTTGAAGCTTGGTTGTTGGATCCCAAGCCCGTTTCTAAACGAAATATGGAGCTCCTTCGAGATGGCTTGCTTGCAGGGGATATCATTCTCTTGTGGCGGATCAATTTTGGAACCTTTACGACAGAGACTTGGTTTCCTAAGTACTTCGAATATACTTATGGGATTCATGCTTCGGAACACTTGAAGGTTTTGGTGGATAAGGGCTATGCTTTTATCGAATCCGCTTTTGATTCACTGGACCATATCAATGCGACCATGAAAAAAGCCATTTTCAAAAAGAAGGGAGTCGCGGGTTTGTCCAAGATGAAAGCGGCCGATTTGAACCAAGCTTTGTCTGATCATTTTACGGAGGAAGAACTGGCGGAGCAGTTCACAATTCGGGGTTATCAGTTGACGGACAAAGGAAAGCAAGCGCTGAAAGACTATCAAGCCATCATTGACTGCCACCCCAAGAAAAACATCTAAAGCAGTGCCTACTCGGTGCTGTTTTTTACTTTATGCTGCAAATGTTCGGAAATGATTTTACTAGAGAACTGGCTTGGAAATGTGATATAATAAAGGTTATGGCAAACAATAATCAATCAAAAAAAACACGGTCGACGAGACGACTGTCCAAAGCAGAATTAGAAAGAAAAAAAGCAATTCACCGCATGATTGTGACCATTCTGATTAGTCTGGTTTTAGTCTTTGCGGCCTTGAAATTGGGAGCAGTAGGGGTCTTGGCCTACAACTTAATCCGACTCTTTGTTGGGAGTTTGGCTTACTTGGCTATTTTAGCGACCTTTTTCTACCTCTATGCCTTTAAATGGCTGGACAAACACGAAGGGGTGATTTCAGGATTCCTAAGCTTCTTTGCTGGACTTCTCTTGATGTTTCAGGCCTTCTTTGTATCCTCCCTTCATTTAGACAATAATGGGATCAAGGTCACCTTTTCAAGAATCATGGCAGACTTGATTCATCTGCGGGTGGAGAGTTTTGCTGGTGGTGGTATGATCGGTGCCCTTCTTTATGCTCCGATTTCCTTCCTCTTTTCAAATATTGGCTCTTATTTTATTGGCCTTCTCTTTATTGGATTGGGGATTCTCTTGATGAGTCCTTACTCCATCTATGATTTGTTTGAAAAGGGGTCGGAAGCCTTCCATGCTTCTATGGAAAAACGCAAAGAACGTCGCGAACAGAAATTCCTTGAAAAGGAAGCGAGAGCTGCTGAGGAAGCTGCGGCAGCTGAAAGAGAGCAAGAAGAAGCAAGTGCAGTTCTTCCAACTCCCCTTTCAATGGAAGGGCATCCTGTAGATCCTGAAACGGGAGAGGTGCTGGCGGAGCAGCCGTTCACAGAGTCTTTCCCAGAAGCAGAAATTGTTGCACCGGCAACACCAGAAATCTACCTGCCAGATGAAGAATGGCCTGAAGAGCCTGAAGCGTACGAAGAGCTTCCAGTAGCCGAAGAATTCGAGGACGATGGGGAAGAAGTTCAAGTGGATTTCACACCTAAGGAATTGCTTCAATACAAGCTTCCAACCATTGATCTCTTCGCACCTGACAAGCCGAAAAATCAATCCAAAGAGAAAAACATCGTTCGCCAGAACATCCGCATTTTGGAAGAGACCTTTGCAAGCTTCAATATCAAGGCGACAGTGGAGCGGGCAGAAATCGGTCCTTCTGTTACCAAATATGAAGTCAAGCCAGCTGTCGGTGTGCGGGTCAATCGCATTTCGAACCTAGCAGATGATTTGGCCTTGGCTCTAGCAGCCAAGGATGTGCGGATTGAAGCACCGATTCCAGGGAAGTCTCTGGTCGGGATTGAAGTGCCCAACTCAGAGATTGCGACCGTTTCCTTCCGTGAATTGTGGGAGCAGTCCAAAACAGACCCGGCTAAACTCCTTGAGATTCCTCTTGGGAAGGCTGTAGATGGTTCAGCTCGGACTTTCGATTTGGCTCGGATGCCCCACCTCTTGGTAGCGGGTTCTACTGGATCTGGTAAGTCAGTAGCGGTCAATGGGATTATTTCGAGTATCTTGATGAAGGCTCGTCCGGACGAAGTCAAGTTTATGATGGTCGATCCAAAGATGGTGGAGCTTTCTGTCTACAATGATATTCCACACCTCTTGATTCCGGTTGTGACCAACCCACGCAAGGCCAGTCGGGCCCTGCAAAAAGTTGTCGATGAGATGGAAAATCGCTATGAGCTCTTTTCGAAAGTGGGTGCTCGTAATATTGCTGGCTTTAATGCCAAGGTTGCTGAGTACAATGCCCAGTCTGAGATGAAGCAAGTGCCCCTTCCATTGATTGTGGTCATTGTCGACGAGTTGGCAGACTTGATGATGGTCGCAAGTAAAGAAGTGGAAGATGCTATTATTCGCCTTGGACAGAAGGCGCGTGCAGCAGGGATCCACATGATCTTGGCGACCCAACGGCCATCGGTTGACGTTATCTCAGGTTTGATCAAGGCCAATGTGCCTTCCCGTGTCGCTTTTGCGGTATCATCCGGGACCGACTCACGGACCATCTTGGATGAAAATGGAGCGGAGAAATTGCTCGGTCGCGGAGACATGCTCTTTAAACCGATCGATGAAAATCATCCGATCCGTCTGCAGGGCTCCTTTATCTCTGATGATGATGTGGAGCGGATTGTCAACTTCGTCAAAGAACAAGCTGAAGCGGATTATGATGATGCCTTCGATCCAGGTGAAGTATCTGAGTCAGACTTTGATGGAGGTATGGGTGGCTCAGACGAAGGCGATCCACTCTTTGAAGAGGCCAAAGCGCTCGTCATCGAGACCCAAAAAGCCAGTGCTTCGATGATCCAGCGCCGCTTATCGGTTGGTTTTAATCGGGCGACTCGCCTCATGGAAGAGTTGGAAGCAGCGGGTGTGATTGGACCAGCTGAAGGGACCAAGCCTCGAAAAGTATTGCAACAATCATAAGGATAGGGAAAAAGGGCATATGCCCCACTCCCTTTTCTTTTTATAGAAAATAGAAAGTAGGACCAGATGAAGTTAGACACGATTCATCATATTGCCATCATTGGACGGGATCGCGACGCCATGTTGCACTTTTATGTGGACCAGTTGGGCTTTGCGATTGTCAGTGAGTATGACCGTCCCGAACGCGGAGATATCTTGATCAATCTCCGCCAGGGGGAGCTGACTTTAGAACTCTTTATCAAACCGACGGCCCCAGTACGGCCTAAGCTCCCCTTGCCCGAGCATGCGGGACTGCGTCATCTGGCCTTTAAAGTGGACGATGTAGAGACCTATCTAGCTAGATTGGATCAGCTAGGTATTGAGAATACAGGCCTTCGCTATGATGACTTTGATGGCAAGAAGATGGCATTTTTCTTCGATCCAGAAGGATTGCCCTTGGAAATACATGAGTGAGGAAAGCAATGGTTAGATTAGAAGGACTCAGTCAGGAAGAAGTAGCGAAAAAGATCCAAGAGGGCAAGCAAAATAAGGTCACGATTAAGACAGAAAAAAGTATTGGGCAGATCATTCGAGATAATGTCTTTACCTACTTTAATCTGATTTTCCTGGTCTTAGCGTTCTTGCTGGTTGCAGTGAAGTCTTGGAACAATCTCTTGTTTGTCCCGATTGTCGTGGTCAACTCCTTGGTTGGAATTGTGCAGGAAGTCCGCTCTCGACGGATCTTGCGTCAGATGCAATTTCTGCATATGAGTGAAGCGATCGTTCTTCGCAAAGGAAAAGAAGTCGCTCTACCTATCGACCAGCTGGTGGAGGGCGATCTAGTTCGCTTTCAAGCTGGAGACCAGATCTATGCGGATGGGATTTTGCTGGAGGGCGAGCTAAAAGTCGATGAATCGCAATTGACAGGTGAAGCTGATGAGGTCAAAAAAGGAGCGCAAGACGCACTCATGTCAGGTAGTTTTGTGATCGCTGGTCAAGGACTGGCGCGATTGGAAAAAGTTGGGAACGAGTCCTACATCAACCAATTGAGCCTGGAAGCCAAGCAGGTCAAGTCTCATGAGGAGTCCGATATGGTCCATGCGGTCAACCGAATCGTGGGGATCATTGGTCTCCTTATCATTCCGCTAGGCTCGCTCCTTTTTCTTCGTAGCTATATCAGCCTAGGCGATAGCCTCAAGCTCAGTGTGACTTCAACAGTCGGGGCCTTGATCGGGATGATTCCAGAAGGCTTGTATCTCTTGATGACCTTGGCACTGGCTCTGGGGGCTGTCAGATTAGCCAAGGAAAAGGTTCTGCTCAATAGCATGAAGGGGATTGAGACCTTATCGCGCGTGGATGTCCTTTGTGTCGATAAGACAGGGACTATTACAGAGCCAGGTATGGAAGTGACAGCGATTCGTCCAGTTAAAGACGCTCAAGACTTGGAAGCTCTAGCTCAGTATGTAGAGGCTAGTATGGATCAAAACGATACCATGGATGCCATCCGAAAATTTCACAAGACACCAGTAAGCCAGCCATGGAAGGCTCTCGACATTCAGCCCTTTACGTCCAAGAAAAAATATGGGGCCATTGCCTTTGAATCTGGGATCTATGTATTAGGGGCACCAGAATTTGTTTTACGAGAGGGCTTTTCTGAGCTTGAACAAGAGATAGCTCCTGCTACTCAGGCAGGCAATCGGGTCTTGGCCTTTGGGAAATATCGGGGAGATCACCTGAGAGAGACTTTAGAGGCTCCTGTAGACTTGGTGGCCTGGATTATTCTCTCCAATCCGTTGAGAAAAAATGCCAAAGAAACCTTCGCCTACTTTAAACAACAAGGAGTGACTATTAAGGTCATTTCAGGAGACAACCCAGCTACGGTCTCAGCTATTGCACAAAAAGCAGGCATTGAAGGAGCAGAGGATCTAATCGATGCCAGAACCTTACTGACGGAAGAAGATTTGCACCAAGCGGCGAGTCAATATACGGTCTTTGGACGAGTGACACCAGAGCAAAAGAAAAGCCTTGTAGAAGGCTTGCAGGCAAAGGGGCATAAAGTCGCCATGACTGGAGATGGCGTCAACGATATTCTGGCTCTCAAAACAGCGGATTGTAGTATTGCGATGGAATCTGGAAATGATGCGACCAAAAAGATGGCGCAAGTGGTTTTACTGGATTCTGACTTTGGGAAGATGCCGTCCATCGTGGCAGAAGGGCGACGGGTGGTCAATAATATTCAACGATCAGCCAGTCTCTTTTTGATCAAGAATATCTTTTCTATTTTGTTGGCTATCTCAGTGACGCTCTTAGCCTTTACCTATCCCATCATGCCGTCGCAGATGTCCTTGATCAGTGGCTTTACGATTGGGATTCCAGGATTCTTCCTAGCGCTTGAGCCCAATAGCGAGCGCATCAAAGGGCGCTTTATCGAAACGGTCTTTAAAAATGCGCTACCTGCTGCCTTGACGGATTTTATACTGATCTTCAGTTTGGTATTGCTCTCTTCAGCATTTGGTATGACATCGGAAGAGCTCTCAAGTGCAGCCATCTGCTTGATGGCCTTCGTCGGCTTTACCATTATCTACCAAGAATCCCAGCCTATCAATCACTACAAGAGACTGGTTCTTCTAGGAAATATCCTAGCCTTCCTGGTTTCAAGTAGTATCCTAGGTAGATTCTTTAACATGAGCCCCTTGAGACTTCAAACGCTGCTTATCTGCGCCATCATGGCCGTTCTTGCTCTCATCTTGATTCAAGTCTTCAAAAAACTAGTGGGCTGGTTCTTTCATCGGAAAAAATAAAAAAAAGAGAGTGGGACAGAAATCGGTAATTCGTTAGAATTCGATTTCGTCGTCCCACCTCCGCACAGTTGAGTAGGGCTGTAAAAGCTGATGAAATCAGCGTAGTAGAGCCCACTCAACCACTGC
>NZ_JAQFJJ010000027.1:0-12808 GCF_030440005.1 Streptococcus sp. SP1 | reverse complement strand
TCCGCACAGTTGAGTAGGGCTGTAAAAGCTGATGAAATCAGCGTAGTAGAGCCCACTCAACCACTGCGTCTTGCTCGACAATCCAAAAATAATTGAGAGGCTAGGACTTTTGTCCCAGCCTCTTTTTTACTTATCAAACTTCACTTCCTCAAGCAAGTATTCGATGAATTTTTCTCCCATTTTTGAGAGGGCTGTTTTTTCATGTTTGATGTAGACCAGCTCGATTGGGTCTTCGATATCAAGGGGAATGGAGACGATGTTATTTCCGTTGAGATTGCTGTTGAGGATCCCGGTCGCAATGGTGTAGCCATCCAGACCAATCAAGAGATTAAAGAGGGTCGCCCGGTCACTGACGACGATGGATTTCTTATGATGCTCTTGAGAGAGGATTTCTTCTGAGAAGTAGAAGGAGTTGTGGGTCCCTTGGTCATAGCTAAGGTATGGGAAATCTTCCAGATCTGACAAGTGAACGATCTCTTTCTTAGCAAGAGGATTGGTCTTGCTGACAAAGATATGAGGTTGCGCTGTGAAGAGGTGGGTGGCAATCAGGTGATTATCATCCAGCATCTTAGAGAGGACATCTCGGTTGTAGCTATTCAAAAAGAGTACGCCAACCTCGCTACGGAAGTTCTTGACATCATCGATGATCTCCCAAGTCCGCGTCTCCCGTAGGAAGAGCTCGTATTTTTCCATATCGCTTTTCTTGAGGAGAGAAACGAAGGCCTCAACCACGAAGGCGTAGTGCTGTGAAGAGACGCTGAAAAGCTCACGAGAGCCCACAGGATTTTTATAGCGCTCGGACAAGAGGTCGATTTGCTCCACCACCTGGCGGGCATAAGAGAGGAACTCCATCCCATCGCGAGTCAAAGTGATCCCTTTAGGATTCCGGATAAAGATTTCAATCCCCATCTCATTTTCCAAGTCCTTAACGGCATTGGAAAGGCTAGGTTGCGTGATGAAGAGTTGTTTTGCGGCCTCATTCATAGAGCCGGTTTCGACGATTTTGATAATGTATTGTAATTGTTGTATTCTCATGCTTTTATTTTAACATAAAAGAACGCGTTTTTCCCGTAAAATGTGGTCTTTCAAGGACTGTATCAAAGAATAAGACAGGCTGAGGTAGGTAATAGGAAGTAGGCTAGATCAAATATTTAAAAAATAGAAAATTGGAAACAAAATCTCCATATGGGGACTGATTTTGATGGAAAAATACAGTTTTGCCTTGATTAAGGGGTGAGCTGATTGATAGAATGGTAAAAAATTGATTGAGGAGATCTTATGAAAAAACTAGTTTCCTGGTATAAGAAAAAGGATAAGGAATTGGAAACCCATTTCACAGCCGGTCTGTTACAGATCAATTTTGTGACCAATGCTTTGATTCTATTGGTCTTTTACATTTATTTTGTTGTTAGTGAATCGATCTATGCAATAAAGGATCCATTCATCCAATTTAGTGTTTGGGAGATCGTTTCCTTTACGATGAAGATCTTGCCCTACGGTCTAACCATTGCCCTCTTTGTTCCCAATATTTTTGTCATCATTTATGGGATCGGTCGGTGGTCTAGCCTCCAATTCAAAGAATCTGAGGAAGAAGCTCTCAAAGATTCGGATTTGTTTAAAGATAGAGGGCCAAAGGAAGGCGAAGGGACAAGAGAAGATGACGCATTTCTTATGAAGAAAAAGCAGGAATCACCTAGTCCTAAGCCTGTCAAAAAGCAACAGCCTACCATTGTTCTTTGGTTTGGTCTCTTTGGTTGCTTTCTCGAAGCGATTTTCATTTTCATCGTCAAGGATATGACCTTTTACGATTGGAGTGAGAGTTTGATCAATTCTCAGAAGCATGCTTTGATCTGGTCTGGCGCCTATCCGACCTTCTTCACACTGGCAGCTCTTACTTTACTAGCCTTGATTATCTATTCCTACTGGGATGCGAATTCACTCTCGCCGTTAGCAAATGTTTTCTGCATCAGTGGCATTCTAGGAGGAGTGGTTCTTCTCTTAGTTTTTGATAATCAACTGCAGGTAGCAAGTTTTCACACCTTTTTCTTACTGATCTATTCCATCCATCTCTTATGGGTTCGCATCAAGGAGTGGCAGGAAGATCGAACAGAGATAAGCTATGAGAATCGTCTGCTTCGATGGCTCCATCAGCTCTTAAACAAGTCGCGCAACTGGCCATGGCTAGCAGTTCTTGTTGCCCTTCCAACCCTTGCTCTCGTTGTCCTCGTTCTCATGCTCTTTGGGCAGCAACCGGATTCTATGATCAAGGCCTGGACCAATACAGCTGACTGGGCCTTCTCACAGAAGATCCCCCCTCAGAATCTTATCATTGATGAGCACTATCTCTGTACGGTTGCGGCTGGTGGGCATGAAAAAGTTGTCAAGCCCCAGCGGATGGGCATCCGCCACGGTCATCCAGTCGTTGTCAATCGCCAGCTTTGTATTGCCAATGCCTTTGAACAGGTACTAGAAGAAAAGACGCCGCGATTCCATCGCTTCTTGCGTCGCAATTATGATCGCTATGGCTATCCCTTTGCCAAACATATCAAGAAGAAATGGGCCATGGACCTGATCTACTACCTGATGAAACCGTTGGAATGGCTCTTTTTACTGGTTCTTTATCTAGTTGACCGCAAGCCTGAGAACCGAATCGCCATGCAATACATCAAACCGATCCCAGAAGATTTTGACCCTAAGAAAGCTTCCTAAGTTACTGATTTTACTTGACAAGCGAGAAGGAGCGCGATATAATGAGACAAATTTAACCTTTAAGAGGTCCAGAGAGGCCTGCAAGGAAAGACAGAAAAAAGATCAGCAGACGGTGTCTAGCTGATCATTTGTAGGGCCTTGCTTTTGCGAGGTCTTTTTTGCTGAAAGAAAGAAGAGGATATCAATGGTCAGTGACAGTTGTAAAAAACGCTTTGGCAAAATCATGATGGAGGAGATGGAGCTAATCGCTCAAGAAGAGATCGCTCCGCGCGTCTATTCTATGATCTTGAAGGGGGAAATGGTGGTGCAGATGCTGCCAGGTCAATTCCTTCATATCCGCGTCCCTGATGGGTCCAAGCTACTTCGCCGTCCGATTTCAATTTCTGAGATTGATCCTGAGACACAGACGTGTCGCTTGATCTACCGCATCGAAGGTGGGGGGACAGCTATCTTTTCCCAATTGCCAATCGGTAGCAAACTCAGTGTCATGGGGCCTCAGGGAAATGGCTTTGATCTCACCAATCTCGGCCAAGGTCAGAAAGCCTTGATCATTGGTGGCGGGATCGGTGTTCCTCCTTTGGTCCAAGTGGCCAAACAACTCCATGAGCAAGGGGTGGAAGTTGAAGTGGTTGTCGGCTTTGCGACCAAAGAAGCCGTCATTTTGGAAGAAGAGCTTTCTAAGGTTGCTCATGTCACTGTAACGACAGACGATGGGACTTATGGCACTAAGGGCTATGTCTCTACGGTCATTGATTCGATGGACCAGGAGTTTGACGCTATCTATTCTTGTGGAGCACTTGGCATGCTCAAATATGTCAATACCAAATTCCATGACCATCCCCGCGCCTACATTTCCATGGAATCCCGTATGGCTTGTGGGATGGGTGCTTGCTATGCCTGTGTGGTGCATTTAGAAAATGAAAGCCAAGCAGCCAATAAGCGCGTGTGTGAAGACGGACCGGTCTTTGAAACCGGTACGATTGTGATGTAGGAGGATCTTATGACAGCAAATCGACTAGCCGTATCCTTACCCGGTTTAGACTTGAAAAACCCGATTATTCCGGCATCTGGCTGTTTTGGCTTCGGTCAGGAATATGCCAAATACTATGACTTAGACCTGCTTGGATCCATCATGATCAAGGCGACGACTGCTGAGGCTCGTTTTGGAAATCCAACGCCACGTGTCGCTGAGACTCCTGCAGGCATGCTCAATGCCATTGGGCTCCAAAATCCAGGGGTAGACGTGGTCCTAGCAGAGAAACTCCCTTGGTTGGCCCAACATTATCCAGATCTACCGATTATTGCCAACGTAGCCGGCTTCTCCAACGAAGAGTATGCGACAGTATCTGGCAAGATCTCGCAAGCACCAAATGTCAAAGCCATTGAGCTCAATATCTCTTGTCCAAACGTAGACCATGGGAACAATGGTCTTTTAATCGGGCAAGTCCCTGAATTGGCCTATGCGGCTGTGAAAGCAGCGGTAGAAGCGTCCTCCGTCCCTGTCTATGTCAAGTTAACGCCTAGTGTGGCAGACATTACGCAGGTCGCAAAAGCAGCAGAGGATGCAGGGGCGACCGGCTTAACCATGATCAATACCTTGGTCGGCATGCGCTTTGACCTCAAGACTGGTAAGCCCATTATTGCCAATGGAACCGGAGGCATGTCGGGTCCAGCTGTTTTCCCAGTTGCTTTGAAACTCATCCGTCAGGTTGCCCAATCCACTAAACTTCCGATTATCGGTATGGGAGGTGTCGATTCAGCCGAAGCAGCCATTGAAATGATGATTGCAGGTGCCTCTGCGATTGGAGTTGGAACCGCTAATTTCACCGATCCTTATGCTTGTCCAACCATCATCGAAGATCTACCACAGGTCATGGATCGCTATGGTATTGAGACACTTGAGAACTTCCGTAAACATGTACGGGAAAATCTACTGTAAATCCTTGACTTTTCCCAAATATCGTACTACAATAAATAAAAACCTTTAAAGCAGTCCAGAGAGGCTCCTAAGGTCTAGACGGTGAATCATGGTAGTTGTTCCTACCTAATTTTCGTGTAACCTTGCCTCGGGCAAGGTTTTTTTGTAGACAAAAAGATCAATCAAAAAAGGAGTAATCCATGCGTGAAGAACGTCCTATTATCGCCCTTGACTTCCCAGCTTTCGAGGATGTCAAACACTTTTTAGAGCATTTTCCAGAAGACGAAAAATTATTTGTAAAAATCGGAATGGAATTTTTCTATGCAGTTGGTCCTGAAATTGTACATTATCTCAAAGGGCTTGGACACAGCATTTTCCTTGATTTAAAATTGCATGATATCCCAAATACAGTCAAATCAGCCATGTCCGTACTGGGTACTTTCGGAGTAGATATGGTGACAGTTCACGCAGCCGGTGGTGTAGAGATGATGCGCGAAGCCAAGGCAGCTCTTGGTGAAGGAGCTAAATTGGTAGCCGTGACCCAGTTGACTTCTACCAGTGAAGAAGACATGCGTGATTGCCAAAACATCCAAACAACAGTCCAAGAATCTGTAGTTAATTATGCCCGCAAGGCCCAAGAAGCAGGCTTGGATGGCGTTGTCTGCTCAGCCCATGAAGTAGCCTTGATCAAAGATGCCACTTCATCAGACTTTGTCTGTGTAACACCAGGGATTCGTCCTGCTGGAGCTGAAATCGGCGACCAAAAACGGGTTATGACTCCACAAGAAGCTCATAAAATTGGATCTGACTATATTGTCGTTGGACGTCCAATCATCCAAGCAGAAAACCCATGGGACGCTTACCATGAAATTAAGAGACAGTGGAATAGTTAAGAACGTCTAAGAAGCTGTGCTTCAAGACGTTCTACGGGAAGCCCGATAGGGCCTTCCCTAAACTATTCACTAGATTTAGAGGATAAAAATAATCGTTTTATCCTTTAAATCGTCGGAACACTTATCGCTACTAAAAGTGGAACTTTTGTAGCTCTACGGGAAGTCGGATGGGATCTTCCCTAACGCGTTCACTAACCTGTAATGTTGTTGTTTAAATCAAAAAATGATTTAATCCGTATATGATTAAAATCGTAAAAAGGAGTCGTCATGTCATTAGCTAAAGATATTGCTAGCCATCTTTTGAAAATCGAAGCGGTTTATTTGAAACCAGAAGAACCTTTTACTTGGGCATCTGGGATCAAGTCCCCTATTTATACAGATAACCGTGTAACCCTCGCTTATCCTGAAACTCGTACCTTGATCGAAAATGGATTTGTAGATAAAATCAAGGAAGCTTTCCCTGAAGTAGAAGTGATTGCAGGGACAGCAACTGCAGGGATTCCTCACGGAGCCATTATTGCGGACAAGATGAATTTGCCATTTGCTTACATCCGTAGCAAACCAAAAGACCACGGTGCTGGAAACCAAATCGAAGGACGTGTACCAAAAGGTCAAAAGATGGTTGTAGTGGAAGATTTGATTTCTACTGGTGGGTCTGTCTTGGATGCTGTCGCAGCTGCGAAACGTGAAGGAGCAGATGTCCTTGGTGTGGTAGCTATCTTCACCTACCAATTGGAGAAAGCCGATAAGAAATTTGCGGAAGCTGGCGTTCAACTTGAAACCTTGTCTAACTATACAGAATTGATTCATTTGGCAGAAGAACAAGGTTACATTACTTCTGAAGGTTTAGAGTTGTTACACCGTTTCAAGGAAAACCAAGAAACTTGGCAAAATAAATAATACAACTGAAGCGTTTTTAACGCTTCTTTTTTATACTCTTTTCACTAGTTGGTGGTTAACTTGATTCTCAAAGTAAAATCCGGTATGATTGTAGTAATTGTTTATTTCCCTGCCAGTGGTGTAATATCAAGTCGGGGGTGATAGATACCAAAAGACATTTTCCTATGCTTATTTTAGGGAGACTTCTTCTAAGTCAAGACAAACTAATGTTTTCGATAGAACCTATGTTCTTGGAGCAGGTAAAAATCTGGATTTGCGGATGATATTCCTGATTGGGTCTCCTATGACAGTCTTTTATAATCCAAGCAAGCCACAGATTGGTTTTGTCGAACGATATGCCGGCTTAGTCGGTTTCTATAAAATCGGAATGATTCTAACGGTTGGGATTTATCTTGTTTTTTTATGTATTCTAATCCTAGTGTTTTAGGTTAGTTAAGGGTAAGAGTTAAAAATTGGTTGGATAAAATGAATGTACCCATAATTACCATTTTACAGTTGATGTTCACCCCAAAACAGCAGAAATGCTGTTTTTTTGATATAATGGACCTATGTTATCGAAAAGTAAACGTATTCTATTTGGGATGCTTCATGTTGTCATGTTGCTAGTGGTGTTTCACTGGTTCTTGATCAGTGTGACCTATCTGAGAGAGATTTCATGGCTAGCCATTTTAGGTGCTGGATTGCTATTTCTGCTAGCCTGTTTGAAACGCGATGGGCTAAAGAGTGTCTTTGCTTGGTTGACCCGGCACAAAAAAGGCTTCTTGCTTGGTGCCCTTGTCTTTCAGTTGATTGTCATGGTCTGTGCAGAGCTCTTTATCCGTAGGGATGCTGCGGTTGTTTTCAAAGGGGCTTTTGATCTTCTTAAGCAATCCTCTATCACCAACTACCTCAGTCGCAATCCCAATAACATTCCGCTCTTTCTTTACGAGAAGTTTTTCTATGTCTTATTTGGCTCTAGCGGTCTGTGGGTCATGCAGGCTCTCAATATCCTCTATGTCAATCTGGGTGCAGTCCTCTTGTACAAGCTGTCCCAGAAGCATTTCAATCAAAAAACGGCTGATCTGGTCTATCTCTTCTATGTGAGCTTGATCTGTTACTCGCCGTATTTCTATTCCATGTATACGGACATTCCGCCGCTTCCTTTGATCGCTCTTCAGTTATGGTGGGCCTTGGATCTCTTGAAGGAAGACCAAGCAGTCTCCTGGAAGAAGATTGTTGGCTTGGGAATCTTATCTGGCCTATCCATGTTGATTCGTCCAACGACCATTATTGTCATGATTGCTTTTTGGGCTGTGCTTTTCTTTAGAGGAAATTGGAAGGCCTTTGGAAAGATTGCTACGGTGACGGTCATGACGACGGGCTTTGTCTTTGCAGGGTTGAATACGGCGGTCAATCATCAAAGAGTTGTGCCAATCTTGAAACAAGAAGGGCTGGCTAAAGGACCGCTCTTGTTTATCAATCTGGGCTTGACAGATATGGGGCACAACCAAGAAGATATGAAAGAAGGCTTGTTGGCCTATATTGATGAGGATAAGCGCTCGGATTACAACAATGGCCTCTTTAAAAAAGAAAATGTGATCAAAGAAATCAAGCGCCGTCTCAAGGAGTACGGACCGTTCGGTTTGATCGGGCATATCTACTACAAGCAATCCTTGACGGTAGCAGAAGGGACCCTAGGTTGGCTTTACCGAGATGTAGAGTATGAGAAGACGCCTTTTATCAATCCTCTCTATGCACCTCTGACTAAAAATAATGGTCTGGCAAAATGGGTGCGGACCTATTTCCTTAGCATTGATCGCCCGCAGTACAAGTATTATGAATTTGTCAAGCAGGTGATCTGGATCATCCTATCGGCTGGTTTGGTTGGAGCTTATCTCAAACGTCGAGATACAGATGACTTTAACTTCCTTTCCTTAGCGGTTTTTGGTGGCTTGCTCTTCTTAACCATCTTTGAAGGAGGGAAGACCCGCTACCTCATCCAATTCTTACCGCAAATTTTACTAGTCGCTTCGATCGGTCTAGCAGGATTTACCAAGAAAGAAAATACCTAAAAGCTCTCGCTTGTATGACAGGCAGAAACAGAGAGTGGGACAGAAATCGGTAATTCGTTAGAATTCGATTTCGTCGTCCCACCTCCGCACAGTTGAGTAGGGCTGTAAAAGCTGATGAAATCAGCGTAGTAGAGCCCACTCAACCACTGCGTCTTGATCGACAATCCAAAAATAATTGAGAGGCTAGGACTTTTGTCCCAGCCTCTTTTTTATCCAGTGGATCTGCGCCAAATGTGGTATAATGGAAGGTAAGAATTTATTGGATTGCGGAGAGTTTCCATGCGACATTCACCCTGGCATGAAGCCATCAAATCCCATCTTCCAGAAGGGTATTTTCACCAGATCAATGACTTTATGAATGAAGTCTATAGCAAAGGAGTGGTTTATCCACCGCGTGACAAGGTCTTTAAGGCCTTGCAGTCGACAGAGATGGATCAGGTCAAGGTCTTGATCTTAGGTCAAGATCCCTACCATGGACCGGATCAGGCGCAGGGCTTAAGTTTTTCTGTTCCAGATCATGTACCAGCGCCACCTTCTTTGCAAAATATTCTCAAAGAATTGCGCTCAGATATCGGAGAGAAGCGTTCCCATGATCTGACCTCTTGGGCAGAGCAAGGAGTGCTCTTGCTCAATGCCTGTTTGACAGTGCCAGCTGGTCAGGCCAATGGTCATGCTGGTCAAATTTGGGAGCCTTTCACAGATGCTGTGATCAAGGTGGTTAATGAGTTGGAGGAGCCAGTTGTCTTTATCCTCTGGGGATCTTATGCCCGTAAGAAAAAGCCTCTGATTACCCACGAACGACATTTGGTCCTTGAATCAGCTCACCCAAGTCCTTTATCGGCTTACCGAGGATTCTTTGGTTCCCAACCCTTTTCAAAAACCAATCAATTTTTGAAAGAGGCGGGACGCGAGCCGATTGATTGGTTAAGATAGGAGAAAGAAATGCCACAATTAGCAACGATTTGTTACATTGACAATGGGAAAGAATTTCTCATGTTGCATCGCAATAAAAAACCCAATGATGTCCATGCAGGCAAATGGATCGGGGTTGGTGGAAAATTAGAACGCGGGGAAACCCCACAGGAGTGTGCTGCGCGTGAGATTTTTGAGGAGACGGGCCTTAGAGCCAAGCCAGTTTTGAAAGGGATTATTACCTTTCCGGAGTTCACTCCAGATTTAGACTGGTATACCTATGTCTTCAAGGTAACAGATTTTGAAGGAGAACTGATCGAGTGTAACGAAGGGACCTTGGAGTGGGTACCTTATGATCAAGTCCTCTCAAAACCAACCTGGGAAGGGGACCACACCTTTGTCGAGTGGTTGTTGGAGGATAAACCCTTCTTTTCAGCAATGTTTCGCTATGACGGCGACCGCTTGTTAGAGTCGCATGTTGATTTTTATGAATAAAGGAGAATGCAATGGTTGTCATTAAAAATGGTCGCGTAATGGATCCCAAAACTGGCTTGGATCAAGTCTGTGATCTTCGCATTGAAGGAAAGAAAATTGTAGAGATCGCTGAAAACCTCCCAACGGATGGACAAGAAGTCCTTGATGCTACTGGTCTGGTTGTAGCTCCTGGATTGATCGATGTACACGTCCATTTCCGTGAGCCCGGTCAAACTCATAAAGAAGACATCCATACGGGTGCCTTAGCCGCAGCTGCGGGTGGTTTTACCCGAGTGGTCATGATGGCCAATACCAATCCGACCATTTCAGATATTACGACCTTGGAGGAAGTCTTAGCTTCTGCAGCTAAGGAAAATCTTCACATTCATACGGTTGCGACGGTGACTAAGAACTTTGACGGTCAGCACCTGACAGATTTTGAAGGCCTGCTTAAGGCTGGTGTAGTAGGATTTTCAGATGATGGGATTCCCCTTCAAAGCACTAAGGTTGTCCGTGAAGCCTTGGAAGAAGCTAAGCGTCTAGGGACCTTTATTAGTCTGCATGAAGAAGATCCTGAGTTGAATGGCATTCTTGGTTTGAATGAAAACATTGCCAAGGAACACTTCCATGTCTGTGGTGCGACGGGTGTAGCCGAATATTCAATGGCTGCGCGTGATGCCATGATTGCCCATGCGACAGGTGCTCACCTCCATATCCAACACCTTTCCAAGGAAGAAAGTGTCAAGGTGGTGGAATTTGCCCAAGGATTAGGAGCTCATGTGACGGCAGAAGTGGCACCTCAACACTTTTCGAAAACAGAAAGTCTGCTCTTGACTAAAGGAAGCAATGCTAAGATGAATCCACCTCTTCGCTTAGAATCTGACCGTCTAGCAGTGATTGAAGGCTTGAAATCAGGCGTCATCTCCGTGATTGCGACTGACCACGCGCCTCACCATGCAGATGAGAAGAATGTTCCTGATATTACCAAAGCACCATCTGGAATGACTGGGCTTGAAACTTCGCTTTCTCTTGGTTTGACCTACTTGGTGCATGCAGGCCATTTAAGCCTGATGCAATTGCTTGAAAAGATGTCCTATAATCCAGCACGTCTCTATGATTTTGATGCTGGATATATTGCAGTGGATGGACCGGCAGATTTAACCATCTTTGATCCAGAAGCAGATCGTCTGGTATCGGATCATTTCGCTTCAAAAGCGGGCAATTCACCATTTGTGGGTGAAACATTAAAAGGGAAAGTTGCTTATACAATCTGTGATGGACAAGTGATTTTTCAAGGATAAGCGATCGTATTCATATGAATCTTAAAAAAATGATGCAAGGCTTGGTTTTCTTTTTAACCAGCCTTCTTGTCTTTGTCTTTCTATTTCGTGCCCTGCTACCAACTGCATCCCCTCGTATGACCAAGCCCAAAATGGCTACGAAAGAAGTCACCTATACTTATGTAGCTCTAGGAGATTCACTGACCGAAGGAGTAGGGGATAGCACCAAGCAAGGGGGCTTTGTCCCCATCCTTGCCCAAAGCCTGTCTAATGAAAATGACGGTCAGTATCAGCCTGTCAACTATGGAGTAGCTGGAAATACAAGTGCTCAGATCTTAGATCGACTCAAGAAGCAAACAGATCTTCAGAAGGATCTCAAAAAGGCGCGTGTCATGACCTTAACAGTTGGAGGAAATGATCTGCGCAAAGTCGTTGTCGATCATATGAGTGACTTTTCCCTATCGGATATCCAAAAGCCGCTCAAGAGTTATACAGCGAACCTCAAAGAAATTATTACAAAGGCCAGAAAGGACAATCCCCATCTTCCTATTTATGTAGTGGGGATCTACAATCCTCTTTACCTGAATTTTCCTGAATTAACCAGTATCCAGACGGCTGTCGATCGTTGGAATGAGACGACGGAAGAAACCATCGCGCAATATGATCAGGTCTATTTCGTTCCGATCAATGATCTGCTCTATAAAGGCATTGATGGCAAAATGGGCGTATCAGAAATCAGTGACGGGAAGACAACCGTTATCAATGATGCCTTGTATGAAGAGGATAGTTTCCACCCCAACAATACGGGCTATGAAAAGATGAAACAAGCAATATTGGAGAAAATCAATGCTACGAAGAAAACTTGGAGTCAAAAATAATCCCATCAACGAGAAGGTCCCCTTCCTTCAAAAAATCAATATTTGGAAATGGTTATTTTTAGGTTTGGTCAGCCTTCTCTTAGCCTTCGCTTTAGTTGTGCAAGGGCGCTTAGCGACGCCAAGAGAAGATGTTAGTCAGCTTCATCAAGCAATTGGCACTAAAGATGTCAAAGTTGGAACTATGACGACCACCCGTGATCAACTCAATGACACCATCAAATCGCTTCTGAAAAAATATAAGCTGTCCGATTACAAGGTCTATGCGGACAATCAGCAAATCCTATTAGAAGGGCAGTTGAGTCTCTTAGGAAAGGACTATCCCTTATATATTTACTTTCAACCATCCAAATTGGAAAACGGGAATATTCTCTTGACGGTGAAGGATTTTTCAGTCGGAACCTTTCAAATTCCACAAAGGATGGTCTTGCAGCTCTTGAGTAAAAATAAAAATATCCCAAAATTTGTTCAGATCTCACCCAAGCAGTCTACCATCACCATTGTATTGCCAGAAATTGACAATGACTTTGGAATCTATGTCAAGGCCAATACCATTGACCTCTATAATGACAAGATCGTTTTTGATTTGTATCAGAAGAAGTAGGGCGGAAGAGGCTATTCAAATTGAAGTCAAAGTCATCTTAAAAACTTTCCTTAGGCTCAATAATTCCGAGAGAGTGGGACAGAAATCGGTAATTCGTTAGAATTCGATTTCGTCGTCCCACCTCCGCACAGTTGAGTAGGGCTGTAAAAGCTGATGAAATCAGCGTAGTAGAGCCCACTCAACCACTGCGTC
>NZ_JAQFJJ010000026.1:0-13967 GCF_030440005.1 Streptococcus sp. SP1 | reverse complement strand
CGCACAGTTGAGTAGGGCTGTAAAAGCTGATGAAATCAGCGTAGTAGAGCCCACTCAACCACTGCGTCTTGCTTGACAATCCAAAAATAATTGAGAGGCTAGGACTTTTGTCCCAGCCTCTTATTTGTGTTAAAAAATATAAAAAATTGGTTCATAAATTAATTTATTCGATAGAATGATTCAATCGTCTACTTAAACTTTCCGCTGTGAGAAAAGTGCCTAAAACAATAACGTTTCAGGCACTCAGGAGTTTTGAGACCTTAGGCTCAAAACTAAGTCATGGAACTTCTTCGAAGTTCGCTGACGTCCGTTCTCACCTAAGGAAAGTTTCTAAGAGGACCTTGTCTACATTCTAATTTCTAAGCTTTTCTTATTACATGATCCCGTTCTTTCCTGTCGGTAGGCTAATCCCTGCTTCCATCAAGGCATCATGGTAGAGTTTATAGTAGGTATGATAAACAGTCGTCTGGGTTCCATTTTGCGCAGTCATAGCAATTCGGAAGGAATAACGACCATTTTTTTCGATCTGTGGGCCTAAAATCGTAGGACCTGTCAACACTTCTGGGTGTTTGTCTTGTTGAGACTGGTTGACCTGAGCAATCACCTGATAGATCTTATCGAGATCGGTATTCGCATCTAGCGGAATATCCACCAGCACGCGCATATCACCACGTGAGAGATTGCTGACGACGGTGATATTGCGATTCGGAACAAAGTGGAGAGTCCCATCAAAGTCTCGCACCTGGGTCGTCCGAATCCCGACACTACTGACGATGCCAGCAATATTGATAGACCCATTCGTGAGACGAACATTATCTCCCACATCCAGCTGGCGTTCTAAAAGGATAAAGAAACCATTGACCAAATCGGAAAGAAAGCCCTGGGCTCCCATCCCAATCGCCACCCCAGCAATCCCAGCACCAGCCAAGAGACTAGAGACTGGAAGACCCAGAATCGACAAAATCCAGTAGATCAAGATGAAATACAAACAATAGTTTAAAAGGCTCTCAATCAAACGGAGAATCGTATTTTTACGGGCTTCATCCTGCACCGTATACTTAAAGGAAGGGGCTAAAATCCGCTTGACCAGACTATGGATGACCTTTTTAGCGATAAAAAATAAGAGAAAGACAAAAATCAGAGAGATGCATTTTGACATCAGATCATCAAAAATCTTTGTCCAGTCCATTTTACTGAAATAACGTTGGAAAGCTTGACTCATTTATTCGGGCCTTTCTAACAAAGAATAGTATGATTATATCAAATATTCGGAAATAAGGCTATTTTTTAAAAATGTCATTGCTTTTCGTCCTTAACTATCGTATAATATTCCTTAATTATTTTTTTAGGAGGTCTTACATGATTCATCGATTGATTACCACTTGGAATAAAACCAACCTTATGAAAAGGATCGCAATCGGGATTGTACTTGGAGTCATCCTAGCACTTATCTTCCCGAAAGCAACTGGCATTGGACTCTTAGGAGAGTTCTTTGTTGGGGGGCTCCGTGCGATCGCACCCCTTCTGGTCTTTGCGCTCGTCGCAAATGCCCTCTCCCAACACCAAAAAGGGACAGAGACCAATATGAAAAAGGTCATCGTCCTCTATCTCCTAGGAACCTTTGCAGCTGCCTTCGTCGCTGTTTTGGTCAATTACATCTTCCCGATCACCATTACCCTGACTGGAAAGGCCGCTGAAGGATCCTCTCCAAACGGGATTGGCGAAGTGATTAGTAACCTCTTGCTCAAGATCGTCGACAACCCGGTCAACGCCTTGCAGCAAGCCAACTACATTGGGATCCTTTCTTGGGCAACCGTCTTTGGGATTGCCATGAGAGAGGCGAGTGAACATAGTAAAGACCTCCTCCAAACTCTAGCAGACATCACTTCAAAAATTGTTGAGTGGATTATCAACCTAGCTCCATTTGGGATTTTAGGCTTGGTCTTCACGACCATCGCTGGCCAAGGACTCAGTGCCCTTAGTAACTACGGGATTCTCTTACTTGTTTTGGTTGGTACCATGGCATTTGTAGCCCTGGTCATCAATCCATTGATCGTCTTTTTCATGATCCGCAAGAACCCTTATCCCCTTGTTTTTAAATGCCTCCGTGTCAGTGGGGTAACAGCCTTCTTCACGCGAAGCTCTGCAGCCAATATCCCTGTCAATATGCGTCTCTGTGAAGAGTTGGGGCTGAACCCAGACACCTATTCTGTCTCCATTCCACTTGGTTCAACTGTAAACATGGCAGGCGCAGCCGTGACGATCAATATTTTGACGCTCGCTGCTGCCAATACCCTGCACATTCAGGTTGACTTTGGAACGGCACTCATTCTGAGTGTCGTAGCGGCTATCTCTGCTTGTGGAGCATCTGGAGTTGCGGGAGGATCTCTCCTTCTCATCCCTGTTGCTTGTAGCCTCTTTGGTATCACCAATGATTTGGCCATGCAAGTCGTCAGCGTCGGCTTTATCATCGGGGTCATCCAAGACTCTTGTGAAACAGCCCTCAACTCTTCGACAGATGTGCTCTTCACTGCCATCGCCGAAATGAGCAGCTGGCCAAAAGAAAAACGCTATTAAATGTTCCTATCTCACATAGACAAGAAAACCCAGACCTCGCGATCTGGGTTTTCCTATTTCTTAAAGTATTGTTTGCTTTCTTTGATGATGACAGGGGAGAGGGCTAAGAGGGCAATCAGGTTGGGCAAAGCCATCAGCCCATTAACAATATCCGCGATCACCCAGACCAGATCCAGCTTAAGGAAGCCTCCCAGTCCAACCATAAAAACAAAGAAGGTCCGATAGAGGTTGATATGTTTAACACCAAATAGGAATTCAAAACATCGCTCTCCGTAATAAGACCATCCAAGAATAGTCGTGGTCGCAAAAAGCACCAAACATAGGGTCAGAATGATGCCTCCGACTGGGCCAAAGACGCCTGTAAACGTATCCTGAGTCAGGGTACTAGTGCTGCCCTTAGCCATCCACTCACCTGAAACCAAGAGCGAAAGTCCTGTCAAACTACAGATGATAATGGTATCAATAAAGGTTCCTGTCATGGAGATCAAGCCCTGCTCGACTGGCTCATTGGTCTTCGCCGCCGCTGCTGCAATGGGTGCAGATCCGAGACCAGATTCATTGGAGAAAACCCCACGCGCCACCCCTTTTTGGATAGCCATTTTGACCGTTGCTCCTGCGAAACCTCCCATGGCTGCAGTCCCTGTAAAAGCACCCGAAAAGACCGATTTCAAGGCTGGGAGCAATTGGTCCAGATGCAAGGCAATGATCGTGACAGTCGCAAAGATATAGGCAGCAGCCATAAAAGGGACCACTTTTTCAGAGACTTTGGAAATCCAGTGAATCCCTCCAAAGATGATGGTCGAAACCACCAGCGCAATCACTACACTAGCCACTTCTGGAGCTATTCCAAAACTTGCTTGAAGGGATCCCGTAATGGAATTAACCTGGGTCATGGTTCCAATCCCAAAGAGGGCCACCAGCACTCCTGCAACCGCAAAGAAAATAGCCAGTGGTCGCCACTTCTCTCCCATCCCGTGAAGAATGTAGTACATCGGACCACCTGAAATATGACCGTTGTCATCCTTGGTCCGATAACGAATGGCTAAGAGCCCTTCTGCATACTTGGTCGCCATTCCAAAGAAAGCAGCCATCCACATCCAAAAGAGGGCACCTGGGCCACCTGTCTGAATCGCTGTAGCTACCCCTACAATATTCCCCGTCCCTACAGTAGCCGCTAGAGCTGTCGCAAGGGCTCCGAAACTCGAGATATCCCCGTGTCCCTCATCTTCTGTAAAGATCAGGCGAAAAGCTTTTGGAAGGTAGCGTATCTGAAGCAAACCCAAGCGAAGGGTCAGGTAGATCCCTGTTCCTACCAAGAGCACCAACAGCGGGGCGCCCCACACTAAATTATCGAGCTGCTGAAAAAACTGCAATACATGATCCATTTTCTGTCTCCTTTTTCATCGACCGCTCGACAGAAAAGAGAAAAAGAAAGAGCACATGTCAAACATGTACTCTGGTCCTGCTTAAAATAGGGGACTTTCCCTATTTTTCGCTCTGTCCTTTTACCTGAGAGTTTGAGTAGATGCATCCTCTACCTTGCCCCTTCGGTGCCATTTCTGGTCTCTCCAGAGTTCCGTCCATTCACAGTTACTCACGCTCCTGCAAACTTCATTCGGTCGTATGTAATTTTCTCTATTTTAATCGATTTTCAAAAGTTTGTCAATCATTTCTGAAAATATATTGTAAACCACCTGAAAATTTACGGTTTTTAATCACTCAAGGAGAAGTGATTGGTCATAAGGTTGCTAGCATCGAGCAAAATTTTGTCCAAGAGTTGATCTGTCGCTTCCTGGATTTGATCACTCATGGCTTGGTTTTCCGCTTCAAAATCAACGGTTTCACCTGCTGCAAGTGCACGATCGACTTTATTGATGCGCGCATGTCCCCAGGCCATTGTCGTTTCTTGGTAATCGTCCAAATCACCAACATGGTGAGCATAGTGAGGGTCAGCTAGTCCCGCAATAATCCGGTTGGCCCAGTAGAAGGAATCCGTTGTTACCTTAGCCGTCGTATTGGCAAAGTAGTCTGGCGTTGTATCCACTTGGGTAAAGAAAGGAACAGCTGTATTGTAAGGCATGGAGCCATAAGAAATCCATTGAATGCCTGTCGTTTCTTGTGGTTTATTGGGACGCAATTGCAGAATCGCTGTCTGGCTGGTCCGGTTAATCCCGATCGTCCGGAAGGTCCGCTGACTCACGTGATCTCCTTCAGGACCATAAGGATCGTAGATAGTGTCTTGGTAGTGGTTGCTCAAGATATATTTGACATCTTCAATCGTTACCTTACGATAAGGTTTTTGACACCAAGGAATCTCAAAGCTCCGTGGATCCTGCTCGATTTCAGGATTGAGGAAACGCTGGATGGCCCAAGCCCGCGGTGTATTGTAGTGACGGTCCTTGTCTTTTTGGCTACCAAAGGCATAGCGTGGATTAAAACCTTTCCCTTCTTGATCCAGAATCAAATGGTACTCTGTGACAAAATGTTTAAGATCCGGGTCACAAAGAAACTCATCTGGATTGCCAAATTCAAAATAATCACTTCCCAGTTGGTTCGGGTTGGTCACATAGGCATCATCAGGGACACGACGCGCCATCCAGTGGTGACCTCCGATGGTTTCCAACCACCAGATTTCATTCACATCTGAAATCGCAATCCCGTTAGACTCATAAGTTCCATACTCTTCCAAAATCTTTCCGAGACGCAAGACCCCTTCGCGGGCGGTCTTAACATAAGGCAAGACCAAGGTCAACATGTCTTCCTCACCGATGCCACTCTCTACAAGAGGATCTGCCCCTAGCACACGGCTATTGGTCGTAATGGTCTCTGTCTCACTCATGGCTACATTATAGACATTGATCCCAGCTTCTCCCCAGATCCCGTCTTTAGGAATCGCATCTGGAACCGCTGTATAGCGAACTGGATTATCTGGCAAGTCGATTTCAAAAGTTGATAAAACAGACTTGTAATGACGCGGTTGATCTTCTGGTTTGACCACGATCAATTTCTTGGGCGTAAAAACGCCATTTTGAGAATCCTCCGTTCGTGCTACAATGGTCGAACCATCATAGCTGGCATTTTTTCCGACTAGAATCGTTGTACACGAATCTGCACTTTCACGTTTACGCATGCGTATCCTCCCAAATCATTCATTGCCTCTATTATAGCACTTTTAAAAGGGAGGACCTACTAAAAATCAGATTTAAAAGCGAATCCTTTTCAACAACTTTCAAATATTTTCATTATGTAAGATTTTAAATAAACTAGCTGATAAACAGCTAGGATTTAGAATGTAGATAAAATTTTTTACTTAAAACAACTTAAGTGATATAGAATAATTAAAACTGATACATACTAATAGGCTCATTCAAACATATATTGAAACTTTCCGCCGTGAGAAAAGTGACTGAAACACAATTGTTTCAGTCACTCGGGAGTTTTGAGAGTAAAACAGTTTGGGGAACTGTTTTAGCCTGAGCCTAAAAATTGAAAAGGGAAGAGGCTCAAAACGAATTGAACTCGGGCTGCGGATTGTGTCAAAAAGATAAGTTCTCCTAGAATCAAAAGATTTCGCGTCAAACTTCCTATTTTGACTTTATCCGCAGACGCCCTCTGTATCTTAATTTAGTCATGGAACTTCTTCGAAGTTCGCTGACGTCCGTACTCACCTAAGGAAAGTTTCTAAGATAACTTTTTCTTCAATCTGAATCTAGCTAATGAAAAGCTAGGGCTTAACTTATCCTTTAAACGTAACAATAGTTGCGCCGCTTCCGCCCGCATTTTGGGGGGCATATTCAAAACTTTTGACATGTTTGTTGCGTCGGAGGTACTTGGTCACCCCTTCACGGATAACTCCCGTTCCAATCCCGTGGATGATATCGACTTGGGCCATATTGTTGAGCAGGGCCTGATCGATAAAGCCATCTAGCTCTTGCATGGCCTCTTCATAGCGTTTTCCACGGAGGTCCAGACGCGCTCTTGGCCCACTCGTGTTCGAGCGTTTGACGACATTCACCTGACGTTTCTTAGGTTGAGCCGCTTCTTTTTCAGCCTTGATGAGGTTGAATTCTTTTTCTTCCAAGGTCATCTTGATCAAGCCGACTTGCGCCTCCCAGCGACCATCTTTGAGTTGCTTGACCAGGGTTCCGCGTTGCCCATAGCTGATAACCAAGATTTCATCTCCCACCTTAGGAGCACGCGCCTTTTTGGCTTTTTTCAAGACCTTGTTTTTAGAAAGATCGACGGTCTCAGGAGCTAGTTTTTTCAACTGAGCCTTGGCCTCAATGATTTCATGTGGTTTCAACTGGGATTTAGCGTGAAGGCCTTGAAGAATCCGGTCACTCTCTGAGAGGGCCATGTCCACAATTTCCTTGGCCTCTTCTCTTGCCTTATTGAGCTCTGTTTCTCTCTCTCTGGTCAATTCGTTATAGAGTTTTCGAAGAGCGCGATTGAATTTGAGATTTTCTTGCTCGACCTCTTGAATGGTATCCAAGCGCTTGCGACTTTCTAAGGTCTGCGCCTCCAATTTTTCAATAATCTGATTGACATCATTATCCGTATTGGTCATCTTCATGGCATCCTGGATAATGGTCTCAGACAAGCCCAAACGGCGGGCAATTTCAAAGGCATTCGATCGGCCAGGAACTCCTTGCATGAAGCGATAGGTCGGACGCAGACTCGCTGTATCAAATTCCATACTGGCATTTTGCACTCCTGCAGTCTCAATTCCATAAGCCTTGAGCTCTGGATAGTGGGTTGTCGCCATGGTCTTAATCCCGCGTAAGCGCAGGTCTTCTAGGATAGCAATAGCAATGCCAGCCCCCTCTTGAGGATCGGTTCCAGCCCCCAACTCATCCAGAAGGATCAAGGAGGCGGTATCCACTTGATGTAAGATAGATACGATATTGGTCATATGACTGGAGAAGGTCGACAAGCTCTGCTCGATCGATTGTTCATCTCCAATATCTGCAAAGACCTGTGAGAAGATGCCCACACGACTACCTGGATCTGCTAGGATGGGAAGACCAGACTGGGCCATAATTTGCGCTAATCCCAGCGTTTTTAGCATGATGGTTTTCCCCCCTGTATTGGGACCGGTAATCACGATTTCTGTCAAGTCCTCGGTAAAATGTAGGTCATTCGCGACAGCATTTTCAATCAAGGGATGACGTAGTTGCAAGAGCTGAATAGAGCGATTGCTGCTAACCTCTGGTACCACTGCCTTACAATCGCGCATAAAGCGATACTTGGCCTTGATCAAGTCCAAGTGACCGATAATCCAAGCGTTATTTGCAATCTCTGCTGCGTGAGGGCGCAGGGTGTCAGACAATTCCTCCAGAATCTGAATGATTTCATACCGTTCATCGGCTCGATGGTTGGCAATTTCTTCATTGAGATTGACGACTGCCCGAGGCTCGATATAAACGGTATTCCCGCTGGCTGAGATATCGTGGACCACCCCTGCAATGCGGTTACGATAGGTGTTTTTTACTGGTAGAACATTGCGGCCATTCCGACTAGCAATCACATCATCCGCTAACATATCGGCCTTGCTTTTCAGCAGGTCTTGGAGAATCTCTCTGACCTGGTGTTCATTTTCCTGGATTCGACGGCGGATTTTGGCCAATTTTTCACTGGCAAAAGACTCGACAAAGCCTCCTTCGTTGATAGCTTGAAGCCCACCTTGTAAGCGTGGTAAATCCACTAAGTTGTCAAAGAGGCGATTGAGCCTTTCCAGACGGACATTTTCCAAGTTGTCGTAGAAATCCTTGAGCTCATGTGTCACCCGAAGGACAGCTTTTAGCGCTAGTAATTCATCGATATTGAGGGATGCCTCCATCTCCAAACGCTTGGCCACTGGACGGACATCTTGAATGGTCGACACGGCAAAGCGAGGCTCTTCCAAGAGGATCTGCTCCATATCTTCCAACTCCATAAAGGCCGTTTCGATGCTTTCTTTTTTTTCAGTTGGAGTAAGGGCTGCTAGCTCCATCTCCCCTTGTTCTGTCTGTAGATAGGGTTCAAAGAGTTGCTTGACCTTGTCAAACTCCAGAATATCTAAGATTTTTTTATTCATATTTCTCCTACAAAAAAAGTGAGCGTCCTTCCTTGAATCGGACTTGTCTCACTCCTTTCTTCATTTTTGCTCCTTAAGCTCCGATAATCGCAGTCACCCACAAGTTGTGGAACAGACTGGAACTGATCGGGGTATGAAGGATGATAAAGCGGATCAATCCACTTGCATTTAGTCTATTTTGGATGGAAGCCATGGGAACCGTTGAGAGGACAGTCAAGCCCATCTGGATGACCAAGAGAGTTATCACGACGGCGATCACACCCGCTCCAATTTGATACTTGCGATCCTCCAGTTTTTCTGGCTGGGGTACCAAGTGCATAAAGATCCCAATCACACGACCAATCAGGTAGATCATCGCAAAAATCAATACATAAGCTAAACCTGCATAAAAGATGTCATCTAATTGAAATAGGTAGCGGTTGGCATAAAAATAATTCACCGATTGCCGAGTAGGACTCGAAAAAGGAACCCATAGAGACAACACCTTGGCCAGTCCCTTGTAGCTACCACCTGCAATCAAGAGGGCCACTAAGGTCACTAGAAAGTAATAAGACTGGAGGATAATCCCTCTTGCAAAGCCAATATAAAAGCTCCATGCCAAAATCAATAAGATTAAGAAAGTTAACATGTATCTCCTCTTATTTGGATGATTTATCCTTTAAGTCGTCTAAAGCCTTGCGACGAAAATCATCTAATTCTTTTTCTTTGTCGTCAAACTCAATCTCGCGATTCAGCTGCATGGACAAACTGTTTACTGCCAATAAGATCGCGATGGTTTCATCATCTGCCTCTGGCATTTGTTCCTTAATTGCTTGGTATTTTTCTTTCGCAACACGTTCGACTTCTTCCATAAACAAATTATCATGGTTGGTTGTTAAAGTGAGCGCTTTGTTTCCAAATGTAAATTTATATCTATTTAAGCTCGCCATAAAAATCACCTCACGGTATTATACCAAAAAAGGCTAGCTTTGTCAGTAGCAAAGCCCCTCTTCACAGGGATTTTCCAGTGGATTCTTTCTTTCTTTTTGCTCCCTCTCTCCCTGAATTTGTGGTACAATAGTGGTTATGGAAAGTATGACACTCACTCCAACACAGGAGCAAATCCTTGATTTTGTCCATACCTATCGCAGTTCTCTCTCTCAAAGCAAGAATCCTCATATGGATTATTTCTTTCGACTAGAGGGAGCGACCGTTTCGATCTACAAGTCTGGAAAAGTCTTGCTTCAAGGCAATGACCTTACTCCTTACCTGACCTTTTTCGGGCATGATGCTGGGAACTCTAAAGGTTCTACTACTTCATCTGCACGACAAGATCTCGCCATGATCGGAACCGACGAGGTCGGAAACGGCTCTTATTTTGGTGGACTCACCGTCGTCGCATCCTTTGTCACACCTGACCAGCACGACTGGCTCAAAAAGCTCGGTGTTGGGGATTCAAAGACCTTGGATGATCGAAAAATTCAGCAATTGGCTCCTCTCCTTGAGGAAAACATCCAGCACCAAGCACTCTTATTATCCCCAAAGAAGTACAATGAAGTCATTGCTTCTGGCTACAATGCTGTTTCAGTCAAAGTCGCTCTTCACAATCAAGCTATCTATCTTCTATTAAATAAAGGAGTCCAAGCAGAGCGAATTGTGATCGATGCCTTTACGACGGCTAAAAACTACCAAAAATACGTGAAAGCTGAAAAAAATCAGGTCTCCCAAGCTATTGAGTTGGAAGAAAAAGCAGAAGGTAAGTATTTAGCTGTTGCGGTTAGTTCCATCATCGCCCGCAATCTCTTCCTTCAAAATCTGGAAGATCTGGGCAAGGAACTGGGCTTTAATCTCCCTAGTGGAGCAGGGACTAAATCAGACCAAGTCGCTGCTAAATTGCTCCAGACCTACGGGACGAAAGCTCTGGATTATTGTGCCAAACTCCATTTTAAAAACACAGAAAAAGCAAAGAAATTACTAGAAAGATAAGTTATGTCAAAAAGAAGTTCAAAACAGTCATCTAGCTCACCAGTGGTGAGGTTCCTTAAAGAATGGGGCCTCTTCAGCATCATTGTTGGTCTCATCATCGCCTCACGTATCTTCCTTTGGGCTCCGGTCAAGGTGGATGGCCATTCAATGGATCCAACCCTAGCTGATAGCGAGTACCTCCTTGTGGTCAACCACCTCTCGATTGATCGTTTCGACATTGTCGTTGCTAGTGAAAAAGACGATGACGGCAAAACCAAGGACATCGTCAAGCGGGTCATCGGTCTTCCTGGAGATACCATCCAGTACGACAACGATACCCTCTACATCAATGGGAAAAAGACCAATGAGCCCTATTTGAAAGACTACATCGCTCGTTTCAAAAAAGATAAATTGCAATCGACCTACACTGGAAAAGGGTTCGAAGAAAACGGAGAACTCTTCCGCCAATTGGCCAATACAGCCCAAGCTTTTACAGTAGACAAGGATGGCAATCCTAAATTTACCTTGAAGTTGCTCGACGATGAATACCTCCTACTTGGAGATGACCGGATCGTTTCAAAAGATAGCCGTCAGGTCGGAGCTTTCAAGAAAGAACAAATCAAAGGGCAAGCCGTCTTTAGACTATGGCCGATCTACCCTTTCAAAACTTATTAGTCTAGATTAACAGACTGAGGCTGAGACAAGTATGTCCCAGCCTTGCTTTATAAAAAGGAAAGAAATGATGGAATATTATTTTTCTGGTACTATTGAGCGCATTATTTTTGAAAATCCTAGCAGTTTTTTTCGAATCCTCTTACTCGACATTAGCGATACCGATGCCGAAGACTTTGATGATTTTGAGATCATTGTGACAGGCACCATGGCAGATATCATGGAAGGCGAAGACTACACCTTCTGGGGGGAGCTGGTCCATCATCCTAAATACGGAGAACAACTCAAAATCAGTCGCTATGAACGTGCCAAACCCTCTAGCAAGGGCTTGGTGAAATATTTTTCCAGCGATCACTTCAAAGGAATTGGTCTCAAAACGGCTCAAAAAATCGTGGACCTCTATGGGGACAATACCATTGACAAAATTCTGGAAGCTCCTGAAAAATTAGAAGAAATTACTGGTCTCTCCAAGAAAAACCGCCTAGCTTTTGTGGAAAAACTTCGTCAGAATTACGGAACGGAACGCATTCTCGCCCAACTAGCCAATTATGGCATTCCCAATAAATTGGCCTTTCAGATCCAGGATTTCTACAAGGAAGAAACTCTCCAGATCGTGGAGCAACAGCCCTACCAATTGGTGGAAGACATCCAAGGTATGGGCTTTAAAATCGCGGACCAACTAGCAGAAGAATTGGGGATTGCAAGTGACGCTCCCGAGCGTTTCCGAGCGGGTCTGATCCACAGCCTCTTTAGCTACTCTATCGAGACTGGAAATACCTATATCCAAGCCAAGGACCTCCTGCGCTATACCATTGACCTTCTAGAATCAGCTCGTCCAGTAGAATTGGATCCTTCCACTGTCGCCCAAGAATTAGGCCACCTCATCGAGGAAGACAAGGTCCAAAACGTGGACACCAAGATCTTTGACAACAGCCTTTTCTTTGCGGAGGAAGGGATTCGCAGTCATATTGGCCGATTGCTGGAGAAGGGTAAAAAAGCTTCGTTTGACCCTGAGAAAATCAACCAGGCGATTGAGGAGGTTGAAAAAGATTTGGGGATTCGCTACGATGCGATTCAAAAAGAGGCGATTCACCAAGCTATCCAAAACAAGGTCTTTATCCTCACCGGGGGACCAGGGACAGGAAAGACTACCGTTATCAATGGGATGATCAGCGTCTATGCCCAACTCCACCAGCTGGATCTTCGGAAGAAAAAAGACCTTCCGATCCTGCTGGCTGCCCCAACGGGACGAGCAGCTAGGCGCATGAATGAGCTGACAGGACTTCCGAGCGCCACTATCCACCGCCATTTGGGGATGACTGGGGATGATGACACCAGCCACTTAGAGGACTATCTGGATGCAGACTTTATCATTGTGGACGAATTTTCCATGGTTGATACCTGGCTGGCTAATCAATTACTTAGCAACATCGCAACAGATACGAAACTCTTGATTGTGGGGGATGCCGACCAATTACCTTCCGTCAGCCCTGGTCAGGTCTTGGCTGATCTCTTGCAGATCCCAAGCATCCCTCAGACCAAACTGGAACATATTTTCCGTCAGAGTGAGGACTCGACCATTGTCTCACTAGCAGGAGACATTCGCCAAGGCAAGCTTCCTCAAGATTTCACAGAACGAAAAGCTGACCGCTCTTATTTCGAAGCCGGAAGCGAACACATCCCTAAGATGATCGAACAAATCACTTCTGCTGCCCTTCGTAGTCAAATCCCTGCTCGAGATATCCAAGTCTTGGCACCCATGTACAAGGGCCAGGCCGGCATTGACAACATCAATACACTCATGCAAGACCTTCTCAATCCAGCTGTCAAAGATCAGGTTGTTTTTGACACGCCAGACTGCCAATACCGCGATGGAGACAAGGTCATCCATCTGGTCAATGATGCAGAAAGCAATGTCTTTAATGGAGATATTGGCTACATCACCGATCTTCTCCCAGGAAAATATACAGAATCCAAGCAAGATGAATTGACCATCCAATTTGATGGCAATGAAATCGTCTACCCGCGCAATGAATGGTACAAGATTCGCTTAGCCTATGCAATGAGTATTCACAAATCGCAAGGAAGCGAGTTTCCGGTGGTGATTCTACCCATTACCAATCAAAGCCACCGGATGTTGCAACGTAATTTGATCTATACTGCCATCACGCGCTCTAAGAGCAAGCTAATTCTCTTAGGAGAATACAGCGCCTTTGATTACGCCACAAAAAATACTGGTACTGCGCGCAAGACCTACTTGGTGGAGCGCTTTAAGGACCTGAACGGAGGCGAGGCGACCAAGGATTCTTCTTCATCCGTTGACACCGCTTCTGCTACAATCGAATCCGCACGAAGCAAGGAAGGGACTGTTGAAACGAAGACTGAGCCTGATGAACCGACTGTCTATCGACTGACTGAAGACAATCTCCACACCATCTCTCCTATGATCGGACTGACTGAAGAAGAGATTGCAGCCTTTTTTGACATCAAACAACCTAATTAATACCCCCAAAAATTAAAATAAGATATTTTTTAAGGCTCATTCAAATACAGCTGAAATTTTTCACCGTGAAAAAGAGGCTGGGACAAAAGTCCTAGCCTCTCAATTATTTTTGGATTGTCGAGCAAGACGCAGTGGTTGAGTGGGCTCTACTACGCTGATTTCATCAGCTTTTACAGCCCTACTCAACTGTGCGGA
>NZ_JAQFJJ010000025.1:0-17925 GCF_030440005.1 Streptococcus sp. SP1 | reverse complement strand
CGCAGTGGTTGAGTGGGCTCTACTACGCTGATTTCATCAGCTTTTACAGCCCTACTCAACTGTGCGGAGGTGGGACGACGAAATCGAATTCTAACGAATTACCGATTTCTGTCCCACTCTCTTTTTTGGTCTATTTTAAGTGGCAGTATTTGAAGTCCAGCTTTTTAATCTGGTCCCAATTTTTTCGAGCCTCTGGTGGCAAGACGATGAGTTGCTGGCGCAACATCGTCGTGATTTCGAGATTTAAGGATTCGATGGGGAGGGCAATGGTTACGGAACTTTTTGCCCTTTGGATCTTGTCCATGCAATATTCAATATGATGGCAAACTGCACCGGTCTGTGATTGACGGCTAGCTGAAACCTCCTGACGCATATCAGAAAGCAGTTGCATCAATTCAGACTTAAGGAATTCGATCGTATCTGATTTTTCTTGAGCTAAAAGAAACATAAGCACACCTCCTTTTGCTATAGTTTAATACTAATTCATTAAAAATGCAAGGGGGTAAAGTAAAAAAAATAAAATTTTTTTAGAAAAAGATACAGAAAAAGAGAGGGCTTACATCTCCCCACTACAGAAGGTCGAACCCCTTGTCTTAAAAATGGCTTTTCTCCCTTGGTCGGGTTGACTTGATAGAGGTCGGTAGCTACAAAAAAACTCCTGAAACATACTGGTTTCAGGAGTTGAGAGGCTTTGACCCGAAGGTCTCAAAGAAAAATATCGATTGATTATACAAGACCTTGTGAAATCATCGCGTTTGCAACATTTTCAAAGGCAGCAATGTTGGCACCTGCAAGGTAATCTTTACCAAGACCGTAAGTTTCTGCAGTTGTTTTAGCAGTGTTGAAGATGTTGGTCATGATGTCTTTCAAACGTCCGTCCACTTCTTCGCGTGTCCATGAAAGACGTTGGCTGTTTTGGCTCATTTCAAGAGCAGATACAGCAACCCCACCAGCATTGGCTGCTTTAGCAGGTCCGTAAAGAATACCATTTTCTTTGTATACGTTGATGGCATCGATGTTACTTGGCATGTTTGCTCCTTCAGAGACAACTTTCACACCTTGAGCGACCAAGCGTTTTGCAGCATCGCCATCAATTTCATTTTGAGTTGCACATGGAAGAGCGATGTCATAGTTACCAGCATAAGTCCATACAGAACCTTCGTAGTAAGTAGCAGTTGGTTTTTCAGCAGCGTATTCAGTCAAACGAGCACGACGTTTTTCTTTAACATCTGTAAGAAGGTCGAAGTCAATACCGTTTTCGTCGATCACGTAACCGTTTGAGTCAGAGACAGAGATAACAGTTGCACCAAGTTCAGTTGCTTTTTGAAGAGCGTATTGAGCAACGTTACCAGAACCTGAGATCACGACTTTCTTACCAGCAAAGCTGTCGCCATTGGCTTTGAGCATTTCTTCAGTATAGTAAACCAAACCATAACCAGTTGCTTCTGGACGGATCAAGCTACCACCGAAACCAAGAGGTTTACCAGTCAAGACACCAGCATCGAATTGGCGAAGGCGTTTGTATTGACCGTAAAGGTATCCGATTTCACGTCCACCAACCCCGATATCACCAGCTGGGACATCAAGAGAAGGACCGATGTGTTTTTGCAATTCCGTCATGAAGCTTTGGCAGAAACGCATCACTTCAGCGTCTGTTTTTCCTTTAGGATCGAAGTCAGATCCACCTTTACCACCACCGATAGGAAGACCAGTCAAGACGTTTTTGAAGATTTGTTCGAAACCGAGGAATTTCAAGATCCCTTGGTTAACAGTTGGGTGGAAACGAAGACCACCTTTGTAAGGACCTACAGCAGAGTTGAATTGAACACGGTAACCACGGTTTACTTGGATGTTTCCTTCACGGTCAACCCAAGGAACACGGAAAGAAATCACGCGTTCAGGTTCTGTAATACGAGCCAAAATGTTTTCTTCGATGTATTCAGGATGTTTTTCAAAAACAGGTTCCAAAGTGCTGAGGAACTCTTCAACAGCTTGAAGGAATTCAGCTTCGTGGCCGTTACGAGCTTTTACAGTTTCGAAAGTGCTTTGGATATATTCTTTAGCAGTTGTCATGTTAATTCTCCTTTGTGAATGAAACGAAAACCAGCAAACCCGCTAGGGGAGTGGCTTTGAGACAGTTGACAAACAATGTCATGTTTTATTACATGGATCATTATAGCAGACTTTTTTTGGCTTGTAAAGAAAAAAGTTGAATTTTCTGAAAATTTTATCGAGACTAGGAAAGTCCGAATGTTTGGAAGAATTTTTAGCTTTGATTGTCCGGAAGCTTCCAAGTGATGGTATAATGAAAGAAGAAAATAGAGAGCATCCCGAACGATTCTGTTGGTGGTGTTTCAAAAAAGGAGTACAAGATGGTATCGACAAAAACGCAAATTGCTGGTTTTGAATTTGACAACTGCTTGATGAATGCGGCGGGTGTAGCCTGTATGACTACTGAGGAATTAGAAGAAGTGAAGAACTCAGCTGCGGGAACCTTTGTGACCAAGACAGCGACCTTAGAATTCCGTGCTGGCAATCCAGAGCCACGCTACCAAGATGTGCCGCTTGGTTCGATCAATTCGATGGGGCTACCTAACCAAGGGTTGGACTATTATTTGAATTACTTATTGGAGTTGCAAGAAACGGATCCAGATCGGACCTTCTTCTTATCTCTCGTCGGCATGTCTCCTGAAGAAACTCATACTATCTTGAAAAAGGTGCAAGACAGTGACTTTAAAGGCTTGACAGAGTTGAACCTATCTTGTCCCAATGTCCCTGGGAAACCTCAGATTGCCTATGATTTTGATACGACAGATCGGATCTTGTCCGAGGTCTTTGCCTATTTCACAAAACCTCTAGGGATCAAGTTGCCACCTTATTTTGATATCGTTCATTTTGATCAGGCGGCAGCGATCTTTAACAAATACCCGCTCAAGTTTGTCAACTGCGTCAATTCGATCGGCAATGGCCTCTACATTGAGGATGAATCTGTGGTGATTCGTCCGAAGAACGGCTTTGGTGGGATTGGTGGAGAATACATCAAACCAACGGCTCTCGCTAATGTCCATGCCTTTTACCAACGTCTGAATCCAGAAATTCAGATTGTGGGGACAGGTGGTGTCTTGACTGGTCGCGATGCCTTTGAGCATATCCTTTGTGGGGCTAGTATGGTGCAAATCGGAACGACGCTGCATAAAGAAGGAGTAGGAGCTTTTGACCGCATCACTGCGGAGCTCAAAGCTATCATGGAAGAAAAAGGCTACCAAAGCCTAGAAGACTTCCGTGGGAAATTGCACTACATTGACTAATCTTTCGAAAAGAACTTCCTCAAGTGGAAACTTGGGGAAGTTTTTTATGGTTTCTTATCAAGAGAGATCATTCTGTTCCTAGTTTTAGGAATTATCCATTTTTATAGAGAGAAAAAGGTGTACAATGGAGGTGAAAAGGAAGGTGATTTCTATGGAAGAAAGGGACGTGATTCAAGAGGCAAGGACGACGATCACCCTTCTTCAAACAGCCTTTTCTAAGGGATTCACCCCCAGTCCAGATGCCCTTCGATTTCGAGAAAATCTAGATCAGATGTTGAAAGGTTTACGAAAGGCTAGGCGGGTTGACAATCGTCTGTTGATTGAGTTGGAAAAGTTTTATCAGACCGCCAGTTTATTGATTGGTCTGGGTGGGCTAGCTTTGAACGAAGAGGCCTTTCAAGCTTGGCGAGCTTATGATCACTGGCATTACGAGGTTGTGAAGCCTCAGTTACAGGTCTACGGACCGACGGTGCTTTTATAGTTGATGTGCCTTGAGTTTGTCCACAGATATTCAGAGGAGGTGTTGGTCATGGTAGTCCTTCATGATTTTCTACATCAGTTAACCCTATCGTTTTGGAACTTTTATTACTCGCTCTTTTTCTTATTTGAAAAATAAGTGGGAATGCCTTTATCCCTTTTACTAGTATAGTAGAAGGGATTTTTGATGCAGAATCCTTGAAAATCTGAGGCTCTTGGATTATGATGGAGCTAATAGATGTCAAGCGTTCCTTGTGGGGAATGCAGGAAGCGAGGAAAAAAGATGGCAGAGATTTATCTAGCAGGTGGCTGTTTTTGGGGCTTAGAGGAATATTTTTCACGGATCCCGGGTGTAGAAGAGACGACGGTGGGCTATGCCAATGGCCAGGTAGAAACGACCAATTACCAACTGATCAAGGAAACGGATCATGCAGAGACCGTTCAGGTCATTTACGATCCAGATAAAATCACCCTACGAGCGATTCTGCTCTACTATTTCCGGGTGATCGATCCCTTGTCCATTAACAAGCAAGGAAATGATCGAGGACGCCAGTACCGGACCGGTGTCTATTATACAGACGAGGCAGACCGTGAAGTGATCGCCCACCTGTTTGCGGAAGAAGAGAAGCAACTGGGCCACAAAATCGCGGTTGAGTTGGAACCCTTGCGCCACTATATCCTAGCTGAGGATTACCACCAAGACTACCTTAAGAAGAATCCTGGAGGCTATTGCCATATCGATGTGACAGATGCTGAGCAGCCCTTGATTGATCCGGCAGCTTATCAGAAGCCAGATCAAGAAACCTTAAAAGCGAAACTGACAGCAGAACAGTACCAAGTCACTCAAGAAAGTGCGACGGAACGTCCTTTCCACAATGCCTATGATCAGACCTTTGAAGAGGGCATCTATGTGGATATTACGACTGGGGAGCCACTCTTTTTTGCTAAGGATAAGTTTGCATCTGGCTGTGGCTGGCCAAGTTTCTCCCGTCCCATTGCCAAAGATGTGGTCCACTATTACCAGGACCATAGCCACGGAATGGAGCGGATCGAAGTTCGTTCCCGCTCAGGCAATGCCCATCTCGGCCATGTCTTCACCGATGGACCCAAAGACCAAGGTGGCCTTCGCTATTGTATCAATTCGGCCTCTCTGCGCTTTATTACAAAAGAGGAAATGGAGCAAGAAGGCTATGGTTATTTGTTAAAAGCATTGAGATAATAGAAAAAGCATCTTAGAAACTTTCCTTAGGTTCAAAACTCCCGAGTGCCTGAAACATCATTGTTTCATGCACTTTTCTCACAGCGGAAAGTTTCAGTAGATGCTTACATCAGTTGAAAATCGTAATGATGTTTTCTGCTGTGAAGAAACCATTCTTTTAATATCAAATCATTTAGAAGTTCTGTTTTGCAGAACTTTTTTTCTCCTCTGGAAATTTGTGATACAATGAAGAGAAAGTATTTCAATGACAGCTCAATCTGTTGGCGGATCATTGGAGAAACTAGGTACGAAGAAGGGGTAGGAATGTTAGAGAAGTGGGAGAGTGTGAAAGGAACCATCAAAACGATGGGAAAAGAGCTATCGGCAGCCTTTGATTGGGCTTTTGATCGTCTTTTTTCAAAGATTCGACTGACCAATGAACAGTTTGTCTATGTGCTCTTGTCTGTCGTTTTTATCGTGGCCAATGCCATCTTGTGGGTGCAAAAGTTTCAAGGCTTTCCGATCACCGCAACCGAACGGCCAGAGGTTGTGTACAAGGCCAAGACACCGGCTGATCAGATTCCTCATACAGCGCGGATCATGGCTAATGGAGACCAGCTCTACCATGATTTGCTTTATATGAGCGCGCAAAAAGAAGATGGAAGCTATGATTTTCATGAAAATTATGAGTATGTCAAACCCTGGCTACAAAAAGCGGATCTAGCCTTGGGCGATTTTGAGGGAACCATTAACCCCAATTATTATTTGTCAGGATATCCTCTTTTTAATGCGCCGAGCGAAGTCGTACCAGCCATCAAGGATGCTGGTTATGATGTCATGGATTTGGGACATAACCATATCTTGGATTCAGGTCTAGAAGGGGTCTATTCGACAGCCAAGGCCTTTGAAGATGCAGGCATCACACCTGTCGGTGTCTACACGCATGAAAAGAGAGGCCAGGCCCCCTTGGTGATCAAGGAAGTGAATGGCATCAAGATTGCTATTTTAGCTTATGCTTACGGCTTTAATGGGATGGAAACGACGCTCACTCCAGAAGAGCAGGCGGATGTCTTGTCTGATCTGGATGAAGAGCGGATGAAGGCGGAGATCCAAAAGGCAGAGCAAGAGGCCGATATCACCATTGTCATGCCTCAGATGGGAATCGAGTACCAGTTGGAGCCGACAGAAGAGCAAAAAGAGCTCTATCACAAGATGGTTTCTTGGGGAGCTGATATCGTCTTTGGCGGTCATCCCCATGTTGTAGAGCCTGCTGAAGTGGTCAATAAAGATGGTCAAAACAAGCTCATCATCTACTCGATGGGGAATTTCCTTTCCAATCAGCGTCTGGAAACGATGGGGGACGTAGAGACTGCCCAATGGACAGAGCGAGGGGTCTTGATGGATGTGACCATCGAAAAGGTTGGTCGCAAGACACGGATTAAGACGGCTACTGCTCATCCAACCTGGGTTAGTCGGACTCCGAAGGGAACCTATTCTCCTGAAGGCTATGACTTGTACAAGTACCAGACCTATATTTTGGAAGATTTTATCCAGGGTGGCAAATACCGCGACAAGCTAGATGAGGAGACCAAGGAGAGAGTGGATACGGCCTACCGAGAAATGAAGGAACATGTTCACTTGGACTGGCCTCAGAGTGGAAAGGAATAGAGCATGGAAGGAAATGTGAACTGGATCCCGCTTGGGATCCTAGGATTGATAGTGGTGATTTGGGCAACCAAATTTCTTACGGCTATCCGCCTCAAGCAAAAGCTGAAGAAGGCTTGGGATGGAGCGCCTTTCTTTCGCAAGAAAGACACAGAAGAAAGTTTGATAGATAGTCTGACTTATCCAGCTAAGGGAAGGACGATCGATAGCCAAGTGGATGATCAGACCTGGCATGATTTGGCTTTGGATGCGGTCTTTGATCAGCTCAACTATACCCAATCGAGCCTTGGAGCAGAGGCTCTCTATCAAAAAATGCGCCTGCTGGAATTCCAGCCTCAGGACCAGCTTCATGACTTAGAAGCCTTCTTTGAAGAGCATCCTGATTTGCGCCTCAAGGTCCAGGTCATTTTCAACCAACTAGGCAAGAAGAACCACAACATGGCGCGGAGTATTGTCGCAAATCCCGGCAAGCATTATGCAGGTTTGCCCCTCTATCTAGCCTTGGCCTGCCTTCCCATTATCTGTCTCTTTGCCATCCCCTTTGAGCCAGTCGGGGCCATCACCCTCTTGGTGATCAGTGTGGTCTTTAATATCGTCTTTTCGAGTTTGCGCAATTGGTCCAATAAAATCCGTCTGGACAATGTCAGCTATTTGGTTCGCATCTTTGCTTCGGCAGAACGCTTGAGCCATCTAGCCTTGCCACAACAAGAAGAACTCAAGCAGGCAGTCAAACCCTTTAAGAAAACGCGGATCCTTGCCAGTGTCTTGCAGAGTCCAACGGGGACCTCTGAGATGGAAATTGTTCTCCTCTACCTCAATGTCCTCTTTTTACTCCCGCAGATCGCTCAGGTTTATATTTACAATCAGGTGAAGGCTCATCAAAAAGAGGCCCAGAAACTTCTGGATCTCCTTGGAGAGATGGAAGTCGCTATTAGCCTCTTGCGCCACAAGCGGGATCTAGAAGTGGTCTGTCAGCCAGTCTTTACAGAGACGGGTGGGATTGAAGGTGAGACGCTCTACCATCCCTTGCTGTCTAATCCGATTGCGAATGATGTGCATTTTCAGAAAAATATGGTCATCAGTGGGGACAATGCCTCCGGGAAATCAACCTACCTGAAAACTGTCGCCATCAATGCCATTCTGGCTCAAGGGTTAGGCTTTGCCTATGGAGAAAAATTAGCCCTTCCCTATGGTCATGTGCTAACGGCTATGGATGTGAGCGATGACATTGAAGTTGGAGATAGTTACTTCATCACCGAAAGTAAAGCTATTTTACGTATGATTCAGCATCTGAAAAAGCCTGGTTTTCACTACTTCTTTATTGACGAGCTCTTTAAGGGGACCAATACCATCGAGCGGATCGGATCAGGCCTTGGAATTGTCCGCTGGTTGGCTACTCAAAACTGTCTCTACATGATCTCCAGTCATGATATTGAGCTGGTCGCAGCCTCTGGTGAGGTCAATGATAATTACCATTTTGACAGTCGCTATGTGGATGGCAAGATCGTCTTTGACTACCAGATCAAGCCAGGGTCAGCCGTAACCAAGAATGCGGTCAATACTCTAGAAAGCTTACATTATCCAGAGGAGATTACGCAAACAGCCAAGGACTTGATTGACCAGTATGAAGAGACGGGACACTGGTCTTTGAAAGAGATTGAAAAAGAATGAAAATGAACGAAGGAGTTTGTAAATGATCGGTTTAGGGACCTTCTATAATGCCTTAGGGGTCGTATTTGGTGGGCTTTTAGGATTGCTCATCGGTCAACGTTTGTCAGAAGATTTTCATGAGACCCTTCTGAAAGTGACAGGAGTTGCTGTTTTTGTCTTGGGCATCGCAGGGACCTTGGAAAAGATGCTGGTGGTGCATGGAAGTCATGTGGAAAGTCACGGCAGTATGATGTTGATTCTGAGTCTAGTGATCGGGACCGTTATCGGGGAACTCTTGAAGATTGAGGAGGGCTTTGAGCGCCTGGGAACTTGGCTAAAGGAAAAGACGGGCAACCAAGGCGATACCAGCTTTGTTGATGCCTTTATGACCACGGCCTTGACCATTTGTATCGGGGCTATGGCGGTGGTCGGAGCTGTCCAGGATGGCTTGACAGGCGACACCTCGACCTTGTTGGCCAAGGCTATTCTCGATATGGTTATCGTTCTGGTCTTGACCGTTTCAAAAGGAAAGGGCGCAATCTTTGCGGTGGTACCACTTGTGATCCTTCAGGGATTGATCACGCTGTTGGCCCATTTGATCGCACCGATCATGACTCCACAAGCCCTTTCGAATCTGTCCCTAGTTGGCTCCAGCCTCATTCTCTGTGTAGGGATCAATCTCATCTGGGGCAAACGAATCAAGGTCGCCAATCTCCTTCCGGCAGTGCTAATTGCCATTATTTGGGCTTTTGTCGGGTGAAAAATAGAAGCTAACCGGTAAAGACTGATTAGCTTTTTTTGCTTGTCCTTGTAGTCTTGTTAGAAAAATGAAGGTGCTCCCAAAAAGAGGGGCATTTTCTTTTTGCAAATACGGGAATTCATTTATGGAAAACAGGATTTTTGGTATGATAGTCGTAATTTCGAATAGGGAGGTTGGAGTCGCCATGAGTGATTTGAATCAGACAGTTGAATTTATTAAAGAAATAGAGAAATTGAAGTCAGTAACAAGGTTTAATAGAACCCTTGATGGACGGTTTGAAAATAGTGCCGAGCATTCTTGGCAGGGTGCGATCGCTGCGATGGTTCTGCAAGATTATTATCCTGAAAAATTGAATATGGAAAAGGTGATTTCTATGTTACTGATCCATGATTTAGGTGAGATTTATGCTGGAGATACTTGGGTATTTGATGATGAAAAAAAGCTTCATGCTCATGATAGAGAGCTAGAATCTATAGAAAAAACAATGAGCCTCCTTCCAGAAGCAACATATTTGAATATGAAAAATTCGTGGTTGGAGTTTGAAAAAGGGCAGAGTCCTGAGGCAAGATATGCAAGAGTGATTGACGCATTGGTACCACTGATTAATCACTTAGAAGTGTCAGAAGTCAATTATAATCCTGATCATATCCGTTCAGAGATGGTATTAGAAAAGAAAAAGTTCATAAAAAGTGAATCGGAAGAATTATGGAAACTGACAGAAGAGTTAATTCAGGAAAGTGTAGAAAAGGGCTTATATTTATAAGATCCTTTGTCCTTTAGTAGCAACCTTCAGCCCAAGAGGAAGCCACCTGTTCTCACGGGTAGTTTTGACTGGCTTGATCTGTGGTATAATGGAAACAGATAATTTACACCCTCTTTGAAAAGGAAAAGGTTAGATTGTATGATTAAGTTGATAGCAACAGATATGGATGGAACCTTATTAGATGAGCGAGGAGAGGTGGATCTTCCGCGCCTGGAAAGGCTATTGGACCACTTGGATCAAAAAGGGATTCGCTTTGTCATTGCGACGGGAAATGAAATCCATCGCATGCGCCATCTCTTGGGTCCTTTAGTCAAACGGGTGACTCTGGTCGTAGCCAATGGAGCTCGGATTTTTGAGGACGACCAGATGATTCTAGGAAAATTCTGGGATCGAGAACTAGTAGAGGCGGTTCTTGCTTATTTTAAGGGGCGGGAAATTTCAGACCAGCTAGTTGTGTCAGCTGTCAATGGTGGCTTTGCCAAGGAAGGAACGGTCTTTACAGAGGTTGAGAAATTCATGCAGCCGGAAGTGATTGAAGCCTTGTACAAGCGGATGAAGTTTGTTCCGGAATTGACAGCAGATCTATTTGATCAGGTGCTTAAAATGAGCTTGGTGGTTGGCTTGGATCGTCTCGATCAAGTGCGCCAAGAAGTCCAGCAGGCTTTTGGAGATCAGCTGATGGCGGTTTCGAGCGGTTTTGGAAGCATGGATCTCTTACAAGCAGGCATTCACAAGGCCTGGGGACTGGCTCAATTAATGGAGATGTGGCAGCTTAATGCCAGCCAGGTCATGGCTTTTGGGGATAGCGGAAACGACATCGAAATGCTTGAAATGGCTGCTCACTCCTATGCTGTAGCTAATGCAGAAGAAGCTGTCCAAGCTGTTGCCAAACACCTAGCGCCGAGTCATCAAGAAGGCGGTGTCTACCAGGTGATCGAAGAGTATCTAGGATTGACCTCCTGGGAACAAGTGAAAGGAAAGAAATAGATGGCAGTACAGCTGTTAGAAGACTGGCTCTTAAAGGAGCAGGAGAAAATCGTAACAACCTATCGGGAGCTCAATCAAGCCCCTCTGAAGGAGCCTGGTTTGATCTTTATTGGAGACTCTATCGTGGAGTATTTCCCCATTCATGAACTATTACAAAGTCCCAAACACATGGTCAATCGAGGAGTACGAGGCTATAAGACGGATCTCCTTCGTAAACATCTAGATGCTCATGTCTTTGGAACGGCGGTGGATCAGATCTTTCTCTTGATCGGGACCAATGATATCGGAAAAGAAATCCCTCAAAAGGAAACCTTAGACAATGTAGAAGCGGTCTTACAAGCGATCATGCGGGACTTTCCGCTGACCCACATTAACCTGATCTCGGTTCTACCGGTGAGTCAAGAAGAACGCTACAAGCAAAAGGTCTATGTGCGGACCAATGGAAAAATTCAAGCCCTCAATCAAGCCTATCGCGAATTGGCCCAAGCCTACCACCAGGTCAGCTATGTTGATGTGTATTCGTCTTTATTGGATGAAAAGGGGCAGTTGGCAGAAGCCTATACGACTGATGGCCTTCATTTAAGTGTGGCTGGTTACCGCATTCTAGCCAAAGCTCTGCAGGAGAAATTATAGAGATAAGATAGGAAAAAAGCCCAACCAAACAAATCTTCACAAATCTTCAAAGAAAAATTTCAGATTGAAGATAAAGTCTTCTTAAAAACTTTCCTTAGGTGAGTACGGACGTCAGCGAACTTCGAAGAAGTTCCATGACTTAGTTTTGGACCTAAGGTTCCAAAACTCCCGAGTGCTAGAAACAATAGTGTTTCTAGCACTTTTCTCACGGCGGAAAGTTTCAGGAAATATTTGAATGGTTCTTATAATTGAAATCAATTCTATTTCTTTTTAGATTTCCTTAGATGATTTTTTGTAAAAACAGATTGTCTACCTTCCCCTATTTCCAAGAGGAATATTTTTTTGTCTTTTTTGGTTGACAAATGTAAATCTTGGGAGTAGAATAGCATTATAAGATTTACAAATGTAGATTTTGAAAGGAGAGGCCATGCAAATTTCCAATGCGGAATGGCGCATCATGAAGATTATCTGGATGGAAGGCAAGCAGACCAGCACGGATTTGATCGCAGTCTTGTCTGAGCGCTTTGACTGGTCGAAGTCGACCATCAAGACTCTCTTGACGCGCTTGGTGGAAAAGGGCTGTCTGACCAGAGAAAAATCAGGCAAAGCCTTTGTCTACTCGGCACTGTTGACGCAGGACCAGAGTTTAGACTTGGTCGTTGAGGATGTGAAGGACAAGGTTTGTTCAAAAAGGATTGTCCAGGTGCTTGAAAACATGATTCAGGCGAGTGACTTTACGCTAGCAGATCTTAATCAGCTACAACAAGTCCTCGAAGATAAGAAAGCAGAGGCTGTCGAAACAGTCCCTTGCAATTGTATGTAATAGAAAGAAGGAAATTCCATGTTTGGATTGGTGATTAGTATTGTTTGTTTACTTGTAGTTGCTTTTATTGCTTGGTGGTTCTTTGCAGAACATGAAAAGATGAGCGACCACGCTCGTCAAAAATCAGGTTATCAAGAAATTGAAGTCGAAGTTATGGGGGGCTATTCGCCTGAAACCATCGTTCTGAAAAAGAATGTTCCAGCCCGGATCATCTTTAACCGCAAGGATCCCTCTTCATGTCTTGACCAAGTGGTCTTTCCAGACTTTGGGGTGCATGAAGATTTGCCTTTGGGTGAAAAACATGTCATTGAAATTACGCCAGAAAAAGCGGGCCAATATGGGTATTCATGTGGAATGAACATGATGCATGGTCACATGATTGTGGAATAAAGGAGTAGGTATGGCAGAAAATCAAAAAGCAGTTGTGGAAAACGGAGTGCAAAAGATCCGTATTACAGCAGAAAAGGGCTATAGTCCCAAAGAATTTCAACTCCAAAAAGGGATTCCTGCTGAAATCACCTTCCATCGGGTCAATCCATCCGGCTGTTACAAGGAGATTTTGTTTGAAGATCAGGGGATTTTAGAACCTTTGGAAGTCGGTTTGGATAAGGTCATTTCCTTTACGCCGACAGAAACAGGGGACTTTGAGTTCTCTTGTGGAATGAAGATGCAAAAGGGTTCCTACACGGTTGTGGAAAAACGCCGTCGTGTCTTGAGTTTGCTGGATCGTTTTTGGATCACCAGTATCTTTACCCTTCCCTTATTGATCTTGATGATCGGGATGATGGCAGGATTTGTATCCCATCCAGTCAGTCACTGGGGGACCTTTCTCGCGACAACGCCGATTATGCTAGTGGCAGGTGTGCCCTTTATCAAGAGTGCCTGGGCTTCTTTTAAGAAACACCATGCCAATATGGATACCTTGGTAGCTCTGGGAACCCTGGTAGCCTATGTCTATAGCGTATTTGCTCTTTTTGCTGGTCAACCAGTATACTTTGAAAGCGCGGGCTTTATCCTCTTCTTTGTTCTTTTAGGGCAAGTCTTTGAGGAACGGATGCGAAAAAATGCCTCCAAGGCTGTGGAAAAGTTGTTGGATTTGCAGGCAAAAACAGCTCAAGTTCTTCGTGATGGGGACTATGTGGAAGTGGCGGCTGAAGATATCCACATTGGTGACTTGATTCGGGTCCGTCCTGGGGAAAAGATCGCGGTCGATGGGACCATTGTGGAAGGAAGCACAACCATTGATGAGTCGATGGTGACAGGTGAAAGCCTGCCTGTGGAAAAATCAGTTGGTGATGCCGTCATTGGTTCCACCATCAACAGCAATGGGACCATTCTCTTCAAGGCTGAAAAAGTTGGTAGTGAGACCCTCTTATCTCAAATTGTGGCCTTTGTCAAAATGGCCCAATCCAGTCGTGCTCCCATTCAAGATTTGACGGATAAGATTTCAGGTATCTTTGTTCCAGCGGTGACGATTTTAGCTATTGGAACCTTCTGGGTTTGGTCCGTGCTTTTAGGAGCATCGCTTCAAGAGGCCATGCTCTATGCAGTCTCTGTCCTCATTATTGCCTGTCCTTGTGCCCTTGGTTTGGCGACGCCAACAGCCCTCATGGTCGGAACTGGTCGCAGTGCCAAGATGGGGGTTCTCATTAAAAATGGAACGGTTCTTCAAGAAGTGCAAAAGATTCAAACTGTTGTGTTTGATAAGACAGGGACCATCACCATTGGCCAACCCCTCGTAACCGATGTGGTAGGAGATGAAGCGCGTGTCTTGACACTGGCTGCTAGTCTTGAAACTTTTTCAGAACATCCCCTAGCGCAAGCGGTCTTATCACGAGCAGAAGAAAAAGGTTTGGTGCTATCTCCTGTGGAAAACTTCCAAGCGATCGAAGGAAAAGGGGTCCAAGGTCAGATCGATCAGCAGTTGGTGACCTTGGGAAATGGCAAACTCCATGATGGGACAGCGATGGATCCTGAGCTCGAAAAACGGATGGAAGATTTGCAAAAGCAGGCCAAGACAGTCATCAGTTTGGCTGTGGATGGTCAAGTGATTGGCTTGATTGCCATTCAGGATGCTCCAAAGGCCAGCTCAAAAGAAGCTATCAAAAAGCTCAAAGAACGGGGCTTAAAGACCGTCATGTTAACTGGGGATAACGAACGGGTAGCCCAGGCCATTGCCGATCAAGTGGGAATTGATACCGTCATTGCCGATGTTCTCCCACAAGAAAAGGCCAGCGCCATCCAAAAACTGCAAGAAAGCAGTAAGGTAGCCTTTGTTGGAGATGGGATCAATGATGCTCCAGCTCTTTCGATTGCAGATGTTGGAATTGCCATGGGATCTGGTACGGATATTGCGATCGAGTCGGGTGGCATCGTGCTCACGCAAAATGATTTGCTTGGCGTCGTTCGCGCCTTTGATATGAGTCAAAAGACCTTCCGTCGGATCTTGCTCAATCTTTTCTGGGCCTTTATCTACAATGTCATTGGGATTCCAATTGCTGCCGGAGTCTTTGCAGCCCTAGGGTTGACCCTCAATCCAGAACTAGCAGGGCTTGCCATGGCCTTCAGTTCCGTATCTGTTTTGACCAGCTCGCTACTCCTCAATGTCGCAAAAATAGATTAAAGAAAATAAAAAGTGGTATAGCATGCAGTATCGTTTAGAATGTAGAAAAACTTTTTTAAGTAATATAAGTTAAGTGATTCAGCGAAGAAAAACAAATGAGTTCCAATTTTTAGATTGAATCAAGAAATACCAAAAACTTTCCGCCGTGAGAAAAGAGAGTGGGACAGAAATCGAATTCTAACGAATTACTGATTTCTGTCCCACTCTCTTTTTTATCTTTCCTTACAGCTCTAAGGGAAAAGGTCAGGTAAGAAAATATAGCATAAAATCCTATTGTAGGATAGTTTGTGAAATTTTCTCAAAATAGTCATCTGTTATGGAATAGGGATTGAGCATCTTTGAGCAGATCTTTATACATGTGAATCTCTTTGTGATAAATTAATACTGTAATCGTTTTGTAAATCGTTTTCATTAGAAAAGTCTGAAAAAACTCATTTTCAAGGCGAGATGATCGCAAAGATGAAGTAGAAGCGCTATGCTGCATTTTTAAAGGATCAAAAGAGATTTTAAAGGAGAGTTAAAATGACTCAAGGAAAAATTACTGCATCTGCAGCAATGCTTAACGTATTGAAAACATGGGGAGTAGATACGATCTACGGTATCCCGTCTGGAACACTTAGCTCATTGATGGACGCTTTGGCTGAAGACAAAGATATCCGTTTCTTGCAAGTTCGCCACGAAGAAACTGGTGCTCTTGCAGCGGTTATGCAAGCTAAATTTGGTGGCTCTATCGGGGTTGCAGTTGGTTCAGGTGGACCTGGTGCGACTCACTTGATCAACGGTGTTTACGATGCAGCGATGGATAACACTCCATTCCTTGCCATTCTTGGATCACGTCCAAACAACGAGCTGAACATGGATGCCTTCCAAGAGCTTAACCAAAACCCAATGTACAACGGTATCGCTGTATACAACAAACGTGTAGCTTACGCAGAACAATTGCCAAAAGTAATCGACGAAGCTTGCCGTGCTGCCGTTTCTAAAAAAGGTCCAGCCGTTGTTGAAATTCCAGTAAACTTTGGCTTCCAAGAAATCGACGAAAACTCATACTACGGATCAGGTTCTTATGAACGTCACTTTATCGCTCCTGCCTTGAACGAAGTTGAAATTGACAAAGCAGTTGAAATCTTGAACAATGCGGAACGCCCAGTGATCTATGCTGGTTACGGTGGTGTCAAAGCTGGTGAAGTGATTACTGAATTGTCTCGCAAGATCAAAGCACCAATCATTACAACTGGTAAAAACTTTGAAGCCTTCGAATGGAACTACGAAGGTTTGACAGGTTCTGCTTACCGTGTTGGTTGGAAACCAGCCAACGAAGTGGTCTTTGAAGCGGACACAGTTCTTTTCCTTGGATCAAACTTCCCATTTGCTGAAGTATACGAAGCCTTCAAGAACACTGAAAAATTCATCCAAGTGGATATCGACCCTTACAAACTTGGTAAACGCCATGCCCTTGACGCTTCCATCCTTGGGGATGCAGGTCAAGCAGCCAAAGCGATCCTTGATAAAGTAAATCCAGTTGAGTCTACTCCATGGTGGCGTGCAAACGTGAAGAACAACCAAAACTGGCGCGACTACATGAACAAGCTTGAAGGTAAAACGGAAGGCCCATTGCAATTGTACCAAGTTTACAATGCCATTAATAAATACGCTGATGAAGATGCGATCTACTCAATCGACGTCGGTAACTCAACTCAAACATCAACTCGTCACCTTCACATGACACCGAAGAACATGTGGCGGACATCTCCACTCTTTGCGACAATGGGGATCGCCCTTCCTGGTGGTATCGCTGCTAAGAAAGACAATCCAGATCGCCAAGTATGGAACATCATGGGTGATGGAGCCTTCAACATGTGCTACCCAGACGTGATCACTAACGTTCAATACAACCTTCCAGTCATCAACGTGGTCTTCTCAAATGCTGAGTATGCCTTCATCAAGAACAAATACGAAGACACAAACAAACACTTGTTTGGTGTTGACTTCCCTAACGCTGACTACGCGAAAATTGCAGAAGCACAAGGAGCTGTTGGATTCACAGTAAACCGTATTGAAGATATCGATGCAGTCGTTGCAGAAGCTGTGAAACTCAACAAAGAAGGTAAGACAGTTGTGATTGATGCTCGTATCACGCAACACCGTCCGCTTCCAGTAGAAGTTCTTGAGTTGGATCCAAAACAGCACTCAGAAGAAGCTATCAAAGCCTTCAAGGAAAAATACGAAGCAGAAGAACTCGTACCATTCCGCCTCTTCTTGGAAGAAGAAGGGTTGCAATCACGCGCAATCAAATAATTCTTCTCGTCGAAAATCAAATGTAAAGTTTGTAAATTTTATTCATTGATTTTCATAGAGAGAAACTTGAAAAGATCGGAGCCATCCGGTCTTTTTGTGGAGGATAAGAAATGAATTTAAATCAATTAGATATTATCGTTTCAGATGTTACCCAAGTTTGTGCTAGCTTGGAGCGTATTTTGGATAAAAAGGCTGATTATGTTGATGATAGTTTTGCTCAGTTCACGATTGGCAGTCACTGTCTCATGTTGTCTCAAAATCATTTGATTCCTTTGGAAAATTTTCAGTCAGGAATCATTCTTCATATCGAGGTTGAGGATGTAGACCAGAACTACAAACGGTTGAAAGAGCTTGGTATCCAGGTTTTAAACGGCCCAGTTGTAACCGATTGGGGAACCGAAAGCCTGTTAGTTGAAGGCCCTTCCGGACTAGTGCTTGATTTTTATCGTATGAAGTAGGTAATTCTATTATCAAATTTTTCATCAAAAAATTTAAACGTTCTTGGAGTGGAACTTAAAAAGATCGGAGTTATCCGGTCTTTTTTATTAAAGACAAAGTCTTCTTTGAAACTTTCCTAATGTGAGTACGGATGTCAGCGAACTTCGAAGAAGTTCCATGACTAAATCAAGATGCAAAGGGCGTCTGCGGATAAAGTCAAAATAGGGAGCAGGACAGAAGCACTTTTGTATGGAATTGCTTCGTTGGCCTGCCCCCACAAGGCTGATTAGGATTCTTCCGAG
>NZ_JAQFJJ010000024.1:0-23148 GCF_030440005.1 Streptococcus sp. SP1 | reverse complement strand
ATGTCAACTTATGGATATATTATTGTTAAAACCTTGATTACCAAAGTTGAGCCAGATGCTGAAGTGAAACAATCCATGAATGAGATCAATGCAGCGCAAAGAAAACGCGTGGCAGCTCAGGAGTTGGCAGAAGCAGATAAGATCAAGATCGTTACTGCTGCCGAAGCTGAGGCGGAAAAAGACCGTTTGCACGGGGTTGGTATTGCCGAGCAACGGAAGGCCATTGTCGATGGATTGGCAGACTCTATTAAAGAGTTAAAAGGCGCGAATGTAGACTTGACCGAAGAACAAATCATGTCTATTCTCCTAACCAACCAGTACTTAGATACCCTAAATAATTTTGCAGATAAAGAAGGGAATAATACGATTTTCCTACCAGCAAACCCAGATGGCGTCGAAAACATTCGTACACAAATATTATCAGCCTTGAAAGCAAAGTAAACCTTTTTTCATTTTTTAAAAAAGGTTCGTATTTTCAGCGATTTTAGTTGACAAAATGTGCAAAAAAATTTATATTAGTATTGGAAATAATAATATAGGAGAAAGATCATGGCTAAATCGAACTTTGAAAAAGTAGAATCAGTTGTTGGATGGGTACGTGATAAGAAAATTACTGGGTATCGTATCAGTAAAGAAACAAATGCCCGTGAAATGTCTATCATTGCCTTGGCTCAAGGACGTGCAAAAGTAAAGAACATCTCGTTTGAAACGGCACTTGGATTGATTGATTTTTATGACAAAAATCATCAAAAATTTGAAGATTAATTTGTTGTTCCAATTGAAAACCAGAGAGTTTGCTCTCTGGTTTTTTCTATGCCTCAAAAGCAGAAGCGGTACAAAAAAACAGCTTGCTTCTATACTGGTAAGCAAACTGTTTCAAGAGATTAATGTAAGAAGCGTTGAAGGAATTCCTTGGTCCGTTCTTCTTTTGGATTGCTAAAGATTTCTTTTGGATCACCTTGCTCAGCGATGACACCCTTGTCCATGAAGATGACCCGGCTAGAGACATCGCGGGCAAATTCCATTTCGTGGGTGACGACAATCATGGTGAGTCCTTCTTTTGCAAGCTCCTGCATGATTTTCAAGACTTCCCCAACCATTTCTGGGTCTAGGGCAGAAGTCGGTTCATCGAAGAGAATGGCATCAGGATCCATTGAGAGAGCACGTGCGATGGCGACCCGTTGCTTTTGACCACCTGAAAGTTGTTTCGGACGGGCAGACCAATATTGAGATCCCATACCGACTTTTTCAAGGTTTTCTTTGGCAACTTTTTCTGCAGTTTCACGATCACGCTTGAGGACGGTCGTTTGTGCTACGATGGTATTTTCCAAGACGTTTAAATTTTCGAAGAGATTAAAACTTTGGAAAACCATCCCCAATTTCTCGCGGTAGTGGGTAAGATCATACTCAGGATCAAGAACATTTTGCCCACGATAGAGAATCTCTCCAGCAGTAGGAGTCTCTAGAAGATTGATGGAGCGAAGGAAGGTTGATTTTCCGCTACCAGAGCTCCCGATGATGGAGATCACCTCTCCTTTTTCAACGGTGAGCGAAATATCTTTCAAAACCTCATTTTGACCATAAGATTTTTTTAAATGTTGAATTTCAAGAATTTTTTCTGACATTATTTCACCTCCTTGACTTGCATTTGATTTGCACCTGTAGTATAAGTATCAGAATCTAAGCGACGTTCGATGTAGCGAAGGATTCGTGTGATAGTAAAGGTGAGAACGAAGTAAATCACAGCGATGATCGTAAAGGTTGGGAAGTATTGGTAGTTTTGAGTTGCGACCGTATTTCCTGTAAAGTACAGTTCAACTACAGAGATAACATTCAAAACAGATGTATCCTTGATGTTAATAACAAATTCATTCCCTGTTGCTGGCAAGATATTGCGAACAACCTGTGGAAGGACGACCTTGCGCATGGTTTGTCCATGGGTCATTCCTAGAGCAGTCGCTGCTTCAAACTGACCTGGATCCACTGCTAAGATCCCACCACGAACAATCTCACTCATATAAGCTCCGGTATTGATTGATACGATAAAGATGGCGGCCCAGGTACGATCCAAGGAAATGTTGAAGGCTTGGGCGGAACCGTAGAAAATGACCATGGATTGAACGATCATCGGAGTTCCACGGAAGATTTCAATGTAGACATTGAGGAACCAACCAAAGGCAGTTTGGCATCCAGCAAGGAATTTATTTTTAGCCTTCGGAGCTGTCCGGAAGACACCGATTAACAAACCGATAATCAACCCAGCGATAGTTCCAGTCATAGAGATTAAGAGGGTCATTCCAGTTCCCCGTAAGAACTGTGGGCCATTATCCTTTAAAATCTTCATCATTTGGCTAAAGAAAGTCTGCTTATCATCACTAGCATCACTGGAAGCTGGTTGCTTCTTAATCATATCATCCATGAGTTTGACTTGGTCTTCAGACGAAATCTTAGCTAGTGCGGCATTGACTTGGTCAATTCTAGTGTCACCCTTCTTCATCCCGATAGCGATAGTCGCATCTTCTTCCCCAACTTCAAATCCTTTTTTGAATTGAATCATCTTAAATTTAGAATTAGCGGACTCGGCGGTTAGGGCTTCGGGACGTTCAGAAACATAGGCATCAATAACACCCGATTCTAAAGCTTGACGCATCTGGGCAAAATCACCCATTGCAGTTTCTTGTTTCACACCCTTGAGTTGGGAAATGAGAGAATAGAGGTAGACCCCTTGTTGAGAGGTGACCTTTGCATCCTTAAAGTCATCTAGACTAGTGGCGTTTGCATAGTTTCCATCTTTACGAACGAGCATGACCGGTTCACTGGTATAGTAGCTCTTGGAGAAGGCGACCTCTTTTTTACGTTCAGCGGTTGGACTCATCCCAGCGATAATCATATCGATTTTACCAGAAGTGAGGGCTGGAATTAAACCGTTCCAAGATGTTTTTACGATCAGAGGTTTTTTACCTAACTCCTCAGCAACTTTTTTGGCGATTTGGACATCGTACCCATTGGCATATTGATTGATACCGTCAATTTTAACAGCTCCATTTGCATCATCTTCTTGGGTCCAGTTGAAAGGAGCATAAGCTGCTTCCATCCCAATACGTAAATATTCATCTGCATGAGCAATCTGTGTGATCCCTAAGCAAATGAAAAGCCCTGTTAAGAGCGCAAATATTGTTTTTTTCATTTTTTCTCCTCTTCCTTATTTTAACTTCTCCTATTGTACAGTAAAATAGGCTGCATTTCAAATATGGTCCTCTTTTTATTTAAAAAATGCTATAATAATACAAAGGAGCGTGATCAAATGAAAAAGTATTTGTATGTATTTTTCGCCTTTCTGGCCTGCCTTTTTGTCAGTCAGAATGTCCATGCATCTAGCCCGTCTTATGATGTGCTTTTCTATGGTGGAACCTTGACCTTGGATACCTGGGACGACGCCACCTATGAGGAAGAACTGGTTTATTATTTCAAAGATTCTTATAGAGGGCAGTATGTCAGTCTAGGAACGGCGGGGAACATGCCACAAGGCTTTGCAATTGAGATACCGCCAAAGGTTGAGGTGGAAGGTCGTGATCTTCAAAGAGAACCCGAGATTACGAATCTAGGTGATGGCTACCGAGTGAAAATTTATAACAGTGGTGTGGCGACAGATACAGTCAAAATTAAAGTCACATGGAAATTAAAAAATCTTCTTTATTCACACAAGGATATCTTGCAGTTGAACTGGAAACCAATTACTGATGGTGATCAGAAGGTTGATGAAGTTCAGTTTCGTATCATCCCTAAGTTCGCGCCCGCCAATGCCCAATCGGAACTGTATATCCATACAGCCTTTATGGGACCGGATGTGACTGTGAAGAAAGAAGATGGAATCTATTCTGCCACTTTCTATAACCTAGGCAAAGGAAAGGCTGTGGAGTTGTATGGTTACTGGTTGAAGTCAGACCTAACTACCTTGTATGATTCTGGTCGAAATACAGGATTGACCAAATTGGATGAATTTCACAAAAACCAAGCTAAAATTGAACAGGAAAAATACTGGACACGCATGTTTTGGAATTGGATCTTGCCAGTCTTGATTTTTGCACTCTGGCTTCTTGCTCTCTTGGGCCGCAACCGGTTCAAAAAAATGATTTGGCCTGGTGTGACCTATCCGACCAATACTCGTCTTTATGAGATTCCACAGGACATTGCACCTCTAATTATGAGTTCGGTTGTTTATTCAGCCGAACTAGACGAGGCCTCCCCTACCAATAAAGAGAAGGCAACTCCTCCGGTGTTTACATTTGAAAAAATGCTTCAAGCTACATTGCTGGATTTGATGGATCGTGGAGTGATTGTCTACGAGCAGCAAGGAAATGAAGTCGTTTTGACCAGAAAGTCTCATGGACATGTGGATGATTTTGAACGCTCCTTTATGAATATGGCTTTTGGGGATCAGGTTTCCTGTCCTGTAAACCGTCTCTTTGAGAATTATGAATTTAGTGATGATGTATACAAACATGCCAAAAAAGCAGATCAAGATGCGATTCGTTCACTAGGAAGTAAGGCTCAGGCTCGTTTTGATACGGCTGTGAACCAAGTGGCCCGAGATGTTCATCGCAAGGTGGAAGATCTCCATTTGCCAAGCTACTATCGCCCTTTAGAGGCAAAAGAAGAAGCGCAAGCTAGACAAAGTCTCTTCTTTGGTTGGGCTGCTTGGTTTATCGCTCTTGGAGCAGAAATCTTTGCCATCTTTGGGATGGGTTGGTTCTCTGTTCCTTGTTTGATAGGGATCCTCATACTTTGGTTTATGCCAGTGCGCTTCAATGGTGTTTTTAAAGCTTGTCTACGAGATGGGGTTGTCAATCTTGCGGGTGCTGAGCAACGCTATTACTGGGATAGTTTTGGTCGGATGTTGAAAGAGATTGCTCACCTCAACGATGCAGAGTTGCAGTCTCTGGTCCTATGGAATCGGTTATTGGTCTATGCGGCCTTGTATGGTGTAGCCGATCAGGTCACAAAGGTCATGAAACTTCGGAATATTCATTTAGAAAATCAAGCCTTAAACGCCTTCGTTTACACCCCATTCTATCATGATGTGACCCACTCAAGTCATGCCATGTCTACTTATGGATCGACAGCATCGACGGCTAGTCATTTCACAGTTTCCTCTGGTAGTGGAGGAGGCTTCTCTGGCGGTGGTGGCGGCGGAGGCTTTGGTGCTTTCTAATAAGCCAAAAGATCAGTCATAGTCACTCCGGCCATACTGGCTGGAGCGATCTAGCCTGGCGAATAGAATTATGATATAATAGAGCAAATGTAAGTTTAGGAGAAAAAGATGTTTCTGATCGAATTAATCAAGGCGGTTCTTTTTGGGATTGTCGAGGGGATTACAGAATGGTTGCCGATCTCAAGTACAGGTCACTTGATTCTGTTACAGGATTTTGTGCAGTTTAAAAATCAAGATCCAGCCTTTATGGAGATGTTCAATGTCGTGATCCAATTGGGTGCGATCCTAGCGGTTGTGGTGATTTATTTCGATAAATTGTATCCCTTCAAACCTGGTAAATCTCCACTAGAAGTACGTCGAACTTGGCAATTATGGGCAAAAGTTGCGGTTGCAACGCTCCCGCTTGTCTTTGTTTTTAAATTAGATGATTGGTTTGAGGCTCATTTTCACAATTCTATTTCTGTTGCGATTATGTTGATCACCTACGGGATTGCCTTTATCTATCTGGAAAGACGAGAACAAGTTGAGCCAGCGGTAACGGAATTGCATAAGCTACCTTATCGAACAGCTCTTTATATCGGACTCTTCCAAGTTTTATCGCTATTTCCAGGAACAAGCCGTTCAGGTGCTACGATTGTAGGTGGCTTGATCAATGGTGTTAGCCGTCCAGTAGTGACAGAATTTACCTTTTATTTGGGGATCCCAGCTATGTTTGGTGCTAGCCTCTTAAAGGTTGGAAAATTCGCTCTTGGCGGACATTCACTAGCACTGGGGCAACTCTTTATTCTACTGGTAGCGATGGGAGTGGCCTTTGTGGTCAGCATGTACGCCATCCGCTTCTTGACAGATTATGTGAAAAATCATGATTTCACCGTCTTTGGGAAATACCGGATCGTTCTTGGTTCCATCTTGTTATTGTATGGCCTCTTCCGTGTTATTTTCTAAGAGAAGGCTTGAACTCTATCAAATTATTTTCGAGGTTGGAGACTTTTGTCCCGACCTCTTTTCTATGCATCCTTTTTTTGAATTCTATCCAATTTTTTAGTATAATAGTAAGACTAGAAGTATGAGGTTATGCTATGAAGATGAAGCAAATTAGTGATTCAACAATTAAGATCACGATCCAACTAGAAGACTTAGAAGAACGTGGGATGGAAATTGCTGATTTTCTTGTCCCACAAGAAAAAACAGAAGAATTTTTCTACGCCATTTTGGATGAACTCGAAATGCCAGAAAGCTTCCTGGATAGCGGGATGCTGAGTTTTCGTGTGACGCCAAAACCAGATAAATTGGATGTTTTTGTTACCAAATCAAAAATTGACCAACAATTGGATTTTGAGGATTTGTCAGATCTTCCTGATATGGAAGAGTTGTCGCGCATGACGCCAGATGAATTTATCAAAACCTTGGAAAAAACAATCTCTGATAAGACAAAAGGGGATGCAGAAGCCATTCACCATTTGGAACAAGAAGAGTTACGTGATAATCAAGAACAAGATCCGACACCTGAATCCCCAGTGACTCAGTATATTTATTACATTTTGCGTTTTTCGAATATCCAGCAAGCAGTTGCCTTTTCCAAAACGGTGACTTACCCAGTAGATACCTCTGAATTGTACAAGATGGGGTCGGAATATTATTTGACAGTGCTAATTGATACAGAGAATCAGCCTATCCAATATCCTACGTGGTTACTCGCAACTATTCGAGAGTATGCGGATGATTCAGAAGTGACACGGGCAGTTTTACAGGAGCATGGGTATTTATTGATGGTATCAGGTGCGATAGAGAATTTAAAGAAAGTTGCTAGTTTATGATGTCCTTTTCTCTGCAATTTATTCTGATATTGATCGGGACCTTTTTGATTGCGCTTGTGTTGACGCCTTTGGTTCGTTTATTATCATTTAAAATCGGTGCAGTTGATTACCCTAATGCTCGACGAATCAATACCAAGCCCATGCCAAGTGCTGGTGGATTATCTATTGTAATCGCCTTTTCGATCGCAACCTTAGTATTCATTCCTATGCTGACATCTAATGCTGCACCAATCAAAAGTTATCTCTCTTATACCTTGCCGGTTGTAGGTGCAGGATGGATCATTGCTCTTACAGGCTTGATCGATGATGTGAAAGAATTGTCAGCCAAGAAGAAGATGATTGGCATTCTTCTTGCAGCGAGTATAGTCTGGTTTTTGACCGATTTCAGGCTGAATGATTTCAAGATTCCCTTTGGTGGTCCTTTGCTTCATTTTGATCCGTGGTTATCATATCTTTTAACAGTGATTTGGATCATTTCTATTACCAATGCGGTCAATTTGATTGATGGATTAGATGGTTTGGTGAGTGGTGTATCCATTATTTCTCTAGTGACAATGGGGATTGTTTCCTATTTCTTTCTGCCAGTTCCAAATCTCTTCTTGACCATGACCATTTTTGTTTTAGTTGCAGCAATCGCTGGATTTTTCCCCTTTAACTACCATCCAGCCATTCTTTATCTGGGAGACACCGGTGCTCTGTTTATCGGATTTATGATTTCTGTCTTGTCTTTGCAAGGCTTGAAAAATGCGACAGCTGTTGCGGTAGTCACGCCAATGATTATCCTCGGAGTTCCGATTACAGATACCTTTTTAGCCATTATCCGTCGGACTTTGTCTGGTCAAAAATTTTACAAACCGGATCGCAATCACCTACATCACCGTCTGCTTTCTTTAGGCTTGACGCACCGAGGGACAGTACTTGTGATCTATGGGATCTCGATGATCTTTTCCTTGATTTCTCTACTGCTCAATATTTCAAGTCGAATTGGGGGCATTTTGCTCGTGATAGGACTTTTGTTTGGAGTGGAGTTGTTAGCAGAATTAATTGGGATTTTGGGGCCGCATCATAGTCCTTTGTTAAATGTTCTGCGCTATATAGGGAATTCTTCCTATCGGGAGGAAGTTCGTCAAAAACGAAAAGAAAAAACTAAATAAGAATAGTTCTAATCAAAAGAAAAGCCAATTAGGCTTTTTTTTGATATACTTGAAAGGTAAAAAAATACTTTGTGATGAAGGAGTCCTCTTTTTGAGGCTTTAAAACTTCAAGGCAAAAAGAAAGGGAATGCAATGTCGACATTAGAAATTAAAGACCTTCATGTTGAAATTGAAGGCAAAGAAATTTTAAAAGGTGTAAACCTGACCCTAAAAACTGGTGAGATCGCAGCCATCATGGGACCAAACGGAACAGGGAAATCTACTCTGTCAGCTGCCATTATGGGAAACCCAAATTATGAAGTAACCAAAGGGGAGATTCTGTTTGATGGTGTCAACATCTTGGAATTGGAAGTAGACGAACGTGCACGGATGGGCTTGTTCCTTGCCATGCAATACCCTTCAGAAATCCCAGGGATTACCAATGCAGAATTTTTACGTGCAGCCATGAATGCTGGTAAAGAAGAGGACGAGAAGATCTCCATTCGTGATTTCATCAAAAAATTGGATGAAAAGATGGAACTGCTCAACATGAAAGAAGAAATGGCAGAACGCTATTTGAACGAAGGCTTCTCTGGTGGTGAGAAAAAACGCAATGAAATCCTTCAATTGTTAATGTTGGAACCAACATTTGCCCTTTTGGATGAAATTGACTCTGGTTTGGATATCGATGCTCTTAAGGTCGTATCTAAAGGGGTTAATGCAATGCGGGGTGAAGGTTTTGGAGCGATGATCATCACCCACTACCAACGTTTGTTGAACTATATTACTCCTGACGTAGTTCATGTGATGATGGAAGGTCGTGTCGTGCTTTCAGGTGGGCCAGAATTGGCTGCACGCTTGGAACGTGAAGGCTATGCCCAACTCGCAGAAGAACTCGGTTACGACTATAAAGAAGAACTATAACCTGATGACAAGTGATCTCATGTTGTCATAAAATCAAACAGATAGTATCTTTATTAGGAGAAAAAAATGAGTATTGAAAATATTACCCTCTTTTCGGAACTGCATGCTGAGCCAAGCTGGCTGCAGGATTTACGAAAAAAAGCTTTTAACAAGATTGATCAGTTGGAATTGCCAGCGATTGAACGCGTAAAATTCCATCGCTGGAATCTTGGCGATGGAACGATCACAGAAAGCGAGGTTTCTGCCAATGTTCCTGATTTTACAGCCCTCGATTCGAACTTAAAATTGGTCCAAGTTGGAACTCAGACTGTATTTGAACAGGTGCCACAAGCCTTGGCAGACCAAGGAGTTCTTTTTACAGATTTCCATACTGCCCTAGAAGAAATTCCGCAGGTGATGGAAGACTACTTCATGTCTTCAGTTAAATACGATGATGACAAACTAGCAGCATACCACACAGCTTATTTTAATAGTGGGGCTGTTCTCTATATTCCAGATAACGTCGAAATTTCAGAACCAATCGAAGGTATTTTCTACCAGGATAGCGACAGTGATGTACCTTTTAATAAGCACATTTTGATTATCGCAGGAAAAAACAGCAAGTTCAGCTATTTGGAACGCTTGGAATCAAAAGGTGATGGCTCAGCAAAAGCAACTGCGAATGTGACGGTTGAAGTGATCGCCCGCTCAGGTGCCCAAGTGAAATTTGCGGCGATTGACCGCCTGGGTGAAAATGTTACAGCCTACATCAGTCGACGTGGGAAACTAGGTCAGGATGCCAGCATTGATTGGGCTATCGGTGTTATGAACGAAGGCAACGTGGTTGCAGACTTTGACAGTGACTTGGTTGGAAACGGAAGTCATGCAGATTTGAAAGTCGTTGCCTTATCAAGCGGTCGTCAGGTGCAAGGAATTGACACCCGTGTGACCAACTTTGGTTGCAACTCGATCGGAAATATCTTACAACACGGGGTTATTCTTGAAAAAGGAACCTTGACCTTCAACGGAATTGGTCATATTATAAAAGGGGCCAAAGGAGCAGATGCTCAGCAAGAAAGCCGTGTCTTGATGCTATCGGATCAAGCGCGTTCAGATGCCAATCCAATCCTCTTGATTGATGAAAATGACGTCACGGCAGGCCATGCTGCATCGATCGGTCAAGTGGACCCAGAAGATATGTATTACCTTATGAGTCGTGGTCTGGATCAACACACAGCAGAACGTTTAGTGGTGCGTGGTTTCTTGGGATCTGTTATTGTTGAAATCCCAGTTAAAGAAGTACGTGATGAAATGATTGCCACCATCGAAGAAAAGTTATCTCAACGCTAAGGAGAAACAATGCTAGATAAAAATACGATTGCTCAAGATTTTCCCATTCTCGATCAACTAGTTCACGATGAGCCTTTGGTTTATCTAGATAATGCAGCGACGACGCAAAAACCTAAACGTGTTCTTGAAGCAGTTAATCACTATTATTTGCAAGATAACGCCAATGTCCATCGTGGAGTCCATACTTTGGCTGAACGAGCGACAGCAGCCTATGAGGTGGCGCGTGAGAAAGTTAGAAAATTTATCAACGCTTCATCAACCAAGGAGGTGCTCTTTACAAGAGGGACAACGACTGGACTCAACTGGGTGGCCCGCTATGCAGAAGAAGTCCTAAAGGAAGGGGATGAAGTCCTGATTTCCATCATGGAACATCACTCCAACATCATTCCTTGGCAGCAAGCCTGCAAGAAGACAGGAGCAAAACTGGTTTATGTCTATCTAAAAGATGGCTTACTGGATATGCAGGACTTAAAGAGCAAGCTTAGTGAAAGGACAAAATTTGTCTCCATCACCCATGCTTCGAATGTCTTAGGGGTGGTCAATCCGATCAAGGAAATTACTCGATTAGCTCATGAAGTTGGAGCGATCATGGTCGTAGACGGTGCTCAATCAACCCCTCATATGGCCATTGATGTACAAGACTTAGATGCGGATTTCTTTGCTTTTTCTGGCCACAAGATGGCTGCACCAACAGGGATTGGTGTCCTCTATGGGAAGGAAGAAATCTTAGAGCAAATGTCTCCAATCGAGTTCGGGGGCGAGATGATTGACTTTGTCTACGAGCAATCTGCCTCTTGGAAGGAATTGCCTTGGAAATTTGAAGCTGGGACGCCTAATATGGCGGGCGCAATTGGTCTTGGTGCAGCGATCGATTATTTAGAGGAGTTGGGAATGGACCAGGTAGAAGCGCATGAGCAAGAATTGATTGCCTATGTATTTCCAAAATTACAGGCTATCGAAGACTTGACTATCTATGGTTCCCAAGACTTAGCCCAACGTTCTGGCGTCATTTCCTTCAATCTAGGAGATCTCCATCCGCATGATTTGGCAACAGCTCTAGATTACGAAGGGATTGCCGTTCGTGCAGGTCACCATTGTGCACAACCTCTCCTTCAATACCTGCAAGTCCCAGCGACAACGAGAGCAAGTTTTTATATCTACAACACCAAGGCGGACTGTGATAAATTAATTGAGGCATTGGTCAAAGCAAAGGAGTTTTTCAATGGCACTTTCTAAATTAGATTCGCTGTACATGGCGGTCGTAGCTGACCATTCAAAACACCCCCACCACCAAGGACAGATTGAAGATGTTGATCAGATCCAACTCAACAATCCAACTTGTGGAGATGTGATCCAGTTAAGTGTGAAATTTGATGAGAATGACAGGGTTGAAGATATTGCCTTTGTGAATTCAGGCTGTACGATCTCAACCGCTTCAGCTAGTATGATGACGGATGCTGTAATGGGAAAAACAAAAGAGGAAGTTGAAGAATTGGCACAGGTCTTTTCAGAAATGGTCCAAGGCCAATCAGATCCTCGGCAAGAGGAGTTGGGAGATGCAGCCTTCTTATCTGGAGTCTCAAAATTCCCACAGCGGATTAAATGTGCGACCCTCTCCTGGAATGCTCTTAAAAAAGCGATCGAACGTAGTAATTAGTTAAAAGAAGAAACAGAGAAAGAAAGGAAATTATGGCTGAAGAAAGAGTCGAACCGAAACCAATTGATCTCGGTGAATATAAATTTGGATTTCACGATGACGTTCAACCCATTCTCTCTACCGGGAAGGGATTGAATGAAGCGGTTATTCGTGAATTGTCTGCAGCAAAAAATGAACCAGAATGGATGCTCGAATTCCGTTTGAAATCTTTTGAGACCTTCAAAAAGATGCCCATGCAAACCTGGGGAGCTGATCTATCAGAGATTGACTTTGATGATTTGATCTATTATCAAAAACCTTCGGATAAACCTGCTCGTTCATGGGACGAAGTTCCGGAGAAAATCAAGGAGACCTTTGAGCGTATCGGGATTCCTGAAGCGGAACGTGCTTACTTAGCAGGTGCTTCTGCTCAGTATGAATCAGAAGTGGTTTACCACAATATGAAAGAAGAGTTTGAAAAGTTAGGGATTATCTTTACTGATACCGATTCTGCCTTAAAAGAATATCCAGATCTTTTCAAACAGTATTTTGCGAAGTTGGTACCGCCAACGGATAACAAATTGGCTGCCCTCAACTCAGCAGTCTGGTCTGGTGGAACCTTCATTTATGTACCAAAAGGCGTAAAAGTAGACGTTCCCCTTCAAACTTACTTCCGTATCAACAATGAAAATACAGGTCAGTTTGAGCGCACGTTGATTATCGTGGATGAGGGAGCAAGTGTCCACTATGTAGAAGGCTGTACAGCGCCGACCTACTCAAGCAATAGCCTCCATGCAGCGATTGTTGAGATCTTTGCCTTGGATGGTGCTTATATGCGCTACACGACTATCCAAAACTGGTCTGACAATGTCTACAACTTGGTCACCAAGCGGGCCAAAGCCCAAAAAGATGCTACAGTTGAGTGGATCGACGGGAACTTAGGAGCCAAGACAACCATGAAGTACCCATCTGTTTATCTAGATGGAGAAGGAGCGCGCGGGACCATGTTGTCCATTGCCTTCGCTAATGCAGGTCAACACCAAGATACAGGTGCTAAGATGATCCACAATGCCCCTCATACCAGCTCGTCTATCGTATCAAAATCTATTGCGAAAGGTGGCGGAAAGGTAGACTACCGTGGACAAGTTACATTTAACAAGGATTCTAAAAAATCTGTTTCTCATATTGAGTGCGATACCATTATTATGGATGATTTGTCAGCATCAGACACGATTCCTTTTAATGAAATTCACAATTCACAAGTTGCTTTGGAGCACGAAGCAAAGGTTTCAAAAATTTCAGAAGAACAGCTTTATTATTTGATGAGTCGTGGACTGTCTGAGTCAGAAGCGACAGAAATGATTGTCATGGGATTTGTAGAGCCCTTTACAAAAGAACTTCCAATGGAATATGCCGTTGAGTTAAACCGACTTATTAGTTACGAAATGGAAGGATCTGTAGGATAATTCATTTTCATCAATCAAAAATCACAATGGATTTGACTCCATTGTGATTTTTTGCTTATAATTTTTCGTTGACATAACGGACGAATTGATTCCACCAAACCTTTAAGAAAAAGCTTTTCTCAACGGTTTTTCCTGCTACCATATCGACTGTCGGCTCTTGATCTTCTAAGTAGCCTCGCCCGATTTTATTTGGATCTGAGTATTGGAGAATTCCAACATCATCTCCAGATTTTACAGGGGCTTTGAATTGGTTTTGACTACTTTTGAATTGGATCTTAGGTTCAGTTTGATTGCCTTGTTTTACCACGACATAGAAGTCTTTTTTGGCAACAGCCGAAACGGACTCAAACTTCCCATCCGTAATGGCGACCTTACTTTTTCCATAGGTATCTCCTTTCTTTACGACAATGGAAGAAACAAAGGTTCGTACCACGTAATTCATCAGTGATGAAGTTGCTACAAAGCGTGCATAAGGATCACCGTCAACTGCTTCAACTCCTAAGACAACTGTGATCATGTGGATACCATTTTGCGTCGTTGATGCAGCAAAGGTAATTCCTCCTTTGGTGGAGTTGCTGACTCGAAGGCCGTCGACTCCAGAACGGTAATTCGGCATCCCTTCTAGCATTAGGTTGGGGTTTTCAATCTGCGTGTTTGAAAAAAGAGCAGTGGGTTTTGAAGTATATTTGGTCACTTCAGGAAAATCCTGGAGTAAGTGTTTGGCAATAACAGCAATATCATAAGCACTCAATTGATTTTCGTCTTCTTTCCCGTCAGGATCTCCGCTGATGGTTTGAGTATTTAATCCGGTAGCATTAATTAAATGAGGTGATTGAATGCCCCATTCAGAAAGTTTTTGCTTCATTTTTTCAACGAAGCTTTTTTCGGAGCCACCCACTTTCTCAGCTAAGGCGAAGGCGGCAGTGCTAGAATTTCCAACTAAAAGAGCAGTCAATAACTGATCAACCGTATATTGGTTTGCCTCAATGGGAAGAATTCCAGCACCTTTAATATCATTTAAGGCCAATGCCTCCTCGGATAATTTGATTGGGTCTTTTAACGAAAGTTTTTTGTCATGAATGGCTTCAAAAATTAGATAAGTGGTCAGCAGTGTAGACAATCCTCCAACTTCTCGCTTTTTATCCGAATCTTTTTCATACAAGATCTTACCAGTGTCTGCTTCGACAGCGATGGCACTTTGAACAGGAAGATCCGGCTCGTTCGCAAAAATCCTTTGAGGTGGTAGACTGCATAAAAGTAGGATGAAGGTTAAAAAAGAAAGAAAGAATTTTTTCACGGTAATTTCCTCATTATTTAGTCTTCTCTATTGTATCATACAAAATCTGAATAGAAAATTGGAAAATCATCATCAAGCTAAAAAGTCAGTCGTATCAAGGTTTTCGAATGGTGACAACGCAAATATTCAGAAAATTTAGTTTACTTTTTTTTCTAGTTGTGATATAATCTTAAACAAATCTAAAAAAACTATTGGAGAATTCCTATGAAAAAAGGTAAAGTATTCGCGGTTGCTGGAGTAACACTCCTTGCGGCTGGATTGTTGGCTGCATGTTCTGGTTCAAACACTAGCAAAGCAAGCTCAGGTGAAGACAAAAACTATGGTTATGTTTACTCAGATGATCCTCAAACTTTGGACTACACAGTATCTTCTAAAGCTGCTACACATGATATCACTACAAATGTTGTAGATGGTTTGATGGCAAATGACAAGTATGGTAATCTCGTACCATCACTTGCGGAAGATTGGTCTGTTTCAAAAGACGGTTTGACTTATACCTACAAGATTCGTAAAGGGGTTAAATGGTACGATGCAGACGGTGAAGAACACGGTGAAGTTACAGCCAAGGACTTCGTGACAGGCTTGAAACACGCTGCTGATAAAAAATCTGAAACTCTTCCACTAGTTCAAGGATCTATCAAAGGCTTGGATGATTATGTTCAAGGGAAAATCACAGACTTTAGCCAAGTTGGTGTCAAAGCTGTTGATGATTACACACTTGAGTATACATTGAATAAACCAGAAACTTTCTGGAATTCTAAAACTACAAACGGAATTTTGTTCCCAATTAGCACAGAGTTCTTGAAGAGTAAGGGTGATGATTTTGGTCAACCAAACGATGTGAAATCAATCCTTGCAAATGGACCATTCCTTCTTAAATCTATTACTTCAAAATCATCTGTTGTATTTGAAAAAAACGACAATTACTGGGATAAGAAAAACGTTCACCTTAAAGAAGTGAAACTTACTTACTACGATGGATCAGACCAAGATTCATTGGCACGTGGCTTCTCTGATGGGGCTTATACAGTTGCTCGTTTGTTCCCTGCAAGTTCAAACTTTGCAACTATTTCGAAAAAATACAAAGACAATATCTACAACACACCAGCTGGTTCAGGTGTAGCGGTCCTTGGTTTCAACATCGACCGTCAATCATACAAACACACTGCTAAAAAATCAGATGCTGAAAAGGCTGCGACTAAGAAAGCAATCTTGAACAAAGATTTCCGTCAAGCAATTACCTTTGCGTTAGACCGTGAAAGCTATTCTGCACAGCTAAATAGTAAAGAATTTGCTAAACCAGCTATCCGTAATACCTACACAGCTCCAGCCTTTGTGCAAGTAAATGGAAAAGATTTTGGAGATGTAGTTGCCGATAAGTTGACTACTTATGGAGACCAATGGAAGGGTATCAACCTTGCAGATGGTCAAGACGGTCTTTACAATAAAGACAAAGCCAAAGCCCAACTTGAAAAAGCCAAAGCTGAACTTCAAAAAGATGGCGTTCAATTCCCGATTCATATTGATGTACCAGTAGCACAAAGCTCAAAAGGATTTGTTGCTCGTATGCAATCTTTGAAACAAACAGTGGAAGACACTCTTGGTAAAGACAATGTTGTTCTTGATCTTCAAATGATGGACCAAGATGAAGTATTGAACATTACTTTGAATGTACCATCAGCAGCAGATGCTGATTGGGACCTTCAAGGATTGGTTGGATGGAACCCAGACTATGATGATCCATCAACTTACCTCGATACACTTCAACCATCTTCAGAAGACCAAACAAAAGTATACCTTGGTTTTGCAGGTGGTGTGGACAACGCTTCTGCTAAAGCAGTTGGCTTAGATGAGTATGCAAAACTTCTTGCAGATGCCAATAGTGAGTCATTGGATGTAACGAAACGTTACGAAAAATATGCTACTGCTCAAGCTTGGTTGAGTGACAGTGCCTTGGTAATCCCAACAATGTCAAGTACAGGTGCAGCAACTGTCATCTCTAAAGTGGTCCCATTCTCTGGCCCATCATCTCAAACAGGTAACAAAGGATCTTCATACTTCAAATATGTAGAAGTTCAAGATGAACCAGTTACTAAGAAACAATACGAACAAGCACGTGAAAAATGGCAAAAAGAAAAAGCTGAGTCAAACAAAAAAGCTCAACAAGATCTTGAAAAACACGTTAAATAATTAAATTATTGCTTTTCATTAGAACTTTCTCTTCTAGGGGAGAAAGTTCTTTTGGACATTAAAGGAATGAAATATGAAAAAATATGTTTTTATGCGTATTTTGCGTTCGTTAGTGTCGATCTTTCTCGTCACGACATTAACCTACATGATTATCTATACGCTAACACCGAGAAATCTCATCTTTAAGAATGACCCTAACTATAATAAAGTAGCGAAGACAAAAGATTCGAAGATCAACTACGAAAATACTGTCTATGATCGCATGGGTTATTTGGAATACATGGATTCAAAGAGCTTACAACAAAAAGCAAGTGAAGAAGATTCATCAGTTACAGTTGATGCGACCGCGGCCAATGAAAAGATCTATACGAAATACATTAATAAGCTAGGTCATGGCTGGAAATTGCAACGTTTCCCAGAAAGTAAGTCCTTCTATGCAGTGCGTGAAATCCCGGTTTTTGAACGTGTCATCAGCTTCTATGCGAATTTAATTCAATTTGATCATCCAGGTTGGGTGAAAGATGCCTCCAATCCAAATCTGAAACGCTATATCCGTATTGAAAATGATCCATCTATTGGTTGGTCAGTAGTAGGTTCAGGTACGAAACACAAATACCTCTTGTACTTCAATGGTCAATTCCCATATGTACACCAAAACTTTGTAACCTTAAACCTTGGAAATTCATATCCAACTTATTCAAATACCCCTGTTCTTCAAGTGATTACCCAAGGACAAGGAACGACTAAGAAGAGTGAAGTGAACTTCCCAACAGGTAAAAAGACATCTTCAATCGATATCTACTCACGTACTTACAAATCACCAAGTAAGGCAGACTCACAAGACATCAGTCGATTTGGTAAAGGGGACGCTTATACAGCAACGTTGAGCAACTATGAGAATCCATCCATGATTGCATCTTCTTCAATCATTGGTTTGATTGGTATTGCGATTGCTTACTTGATTGCGATTCCATTAGGATCTTACATGGCTCTGTTCAAGAACTCATGGTTTGATAGCATCTCAACAGCAACCTTGACATTTATGATGTCTCTTCCAACTATTGCCCTTGTTTACATTGTGCGTCTAGCAGGTTCATTCTTTGGACTTCCAGACTCATTCCCAGTACTTGGAGCACAGGATTGGCGTTCATATGTATTGCCGTCTCTGATTCTTGGTTTGTTGAGTGCGCCATTTATCGCAGTTTGGATTCGTCGTTACATGATCGATATCCATTCGCAAGATTTCGTCCGTTTTGCTCGTTCAAAAGGATTGTCAGAACGTGAGATCTCAAGAAAACACATCTTCAAAAATGCGATGGTCCCATTGGTATCTGGTATTCCAGGTTCTATCATTGGAGTTATCTCAGGTGCGACACTTACTGAAACAGTCTTCGCTTTCCCAGGTATGGGTAAAATGTTGATTGACTCTATTAAAGCATCAAACAACACCATGGTCATCGGACTTGTCTTCATCTTCACATCGCTTGGTATCTTTGCTGCCATGTTAGGTGATATCTTGATGACAGTGCTTGATCCACGGATTAAATTAACGAATACGAAAGGAGGCAAATAATGGCTACAATCGATAAAAATAAATTTCAGTTTGTAAAACGCGATGACTTTGCCTCTGAAGTAATCGATGCTCCAGCGTATTCATACTGGAAATCTGTATTCAGACAATTCTTGAAAAAAAGAACCACTATCATTATGCTTGCTATTTTGATTGGGATTCTCTTGATGAGTTTTGTCTACCCGATGTTTTCAAATTTTGATTACAACGACGTAAGTAAGGTAAATGACTTTTCAGCACGTTTGAATCCACCAAGTGGGAAAGCACTATTTGGTACAGATAATAACGGTAAATCCCTCTTTGATGGAGTTTGGTTTGGTGCTCGGAATTCAATTATCATTTCCTTTATCGCCACTGTTATTAACGTGGTGGTCGGAGTTATCGTTGGTGGAATTTGGGGGATCTCAAAATCTATCGACCGTATCATGATGGAAGTTTATAACGTTATTTCAAACATTCCATTTATGTTGATCGTTATCGTCTTGACTTACTCAATGGGATCTGGTTTCTGGAACTTGATTCTTGCCATGTCCTTAACAGGATGGATCGGAATTGCTTATACCATTCGTGTCCAAATCATGCGTTACCGTGATTTGGAGTACAACCTTGCCAGCCGAACATTAGGAACACCAACTTTGAAAATTGTTACGAAAAATATTTTGCCTCAATTGGTATCTGTTATCGTGACACAAACATCACAGTTGCTTCCAAGCTTTATTTCTTACGAAGCTTTCCTTTCCTTCTTCGGACTTGGTCTTCCGATCACAGTTCCAAGTTTGGGACGGTTGATTTCTGACTATTCTCAAAACGTAACTACAAATGCTTACCTATTCTGGATTCCGCTTACTGTTTTGATTTTAGTATCCTTGTCATTCTTTATCGTCGGACAAAACTTGGCCGATGCCAGCGACCCACGTACACATAGATAGGAGGAGTAGATATGACATCAAATAACAATATTATTTTATCTGCTCAAGATATCGTAGTGGAATTTGACGTGCGCGATCGCGTACTGACAGCTATTCGTGGCGTATCGCTTGAGCTAGTAGAAGGTGAAGTTCTTGCCTTGGTTGGTGAGTCAGGTTCAGGGAAATCAGTTTTGACAAAAACGTTCACCGGAATGTTAGAAGATAACGGTCGTATTGCCCAAGGTTCGATTAAATACCGTGGTCAAGAATTAACTGATTTGAAGACCAATAAAGATTGGGAAAATATTCGTGGATCTAAGATCGCTACAATTTTCCAAGACCCAATGACAAGTTTGGACCCAATTAATACAATTGGATCACAAATTACAGAAGTCATTATCAAACACCAAGGAAAAACAGCTAAAGAAGCCAGAGAAATGGCATTGGACTATATGGAGAAAGTTGGAATTCCAGATGCTGAACGTCGTTTTGATGAGTATCCATTCCAATATTCAGGTGGGATGCGTCAGCGGATCGTTATTGCCATCGCCTTGGCCTGCCGTCCAGATATCTTAATCTGTGACGAACCAACAACAGCCCTTGACGTGACCATTCAAGCGCAAATCATTGATTTGTTGAAATCCCTTCAAAAAGAATACCAATTTACAGTTATCTTTATCACCCACGACTTAGGTGTGGTTGCAAGTATTGCAGATAAAGTAGCCGTTATGTATGCTGGAGAAATTGTTGAGTTTGGTAAAGTAGAAGAAATTTTCTACGATCCAAAACATCCATACACATGGAGCTTGCTTTCAAGTTTGCCTCAATTATCAACCTCAGATGGTGATCTATACTCTATTCCAGGGACTCCGCCATCATTGTATGCTCCAATCAAAGGAGATGCCTTCGCACTTCGTTCAGACTATGCGATGCAGATTGATTTTGAAGAAGAGGCACCTGCTTTCAAAGTGACCGATACTCACTGGGCTAAGACATGGTTGCTCCATCCAGATGCACCAACAGTTCATAAACCAGAAGTAATCGAAAACCTTCACGAAAAGATTGGCTCAAAAATGGGCTTCACTCACATGACAGAATAGGAGGAAGGAAATGACTGAAAAATTAGTTGAAATTAAAGATTTAGAAATTTCCTTCGGTGAAGGAAGTAAAAAATTCGTTGCTGTAAAGAATGCCAATTTCTTCATTAATAAGGGAGAAACTTTCTCTCTTGTTGGTGAATCAGGAAGTGGGAAGACGACAATTGGACGTGCTATCATCGGTTTGAATGATACAAGTGCTGGAGAAATTATTTATGACGGTCGCAAGATCAACGGAAAAAACTCTCATAGTGAAAAATCAGAGTTGATCCGTAAAATTCAAATGATCTTCCAAGACCCAGCAGCAAGTCTGAATGAACGTGCAACAGTTGATTATATTATCTCTGAAGGTTTGATCAATCACCATTTGTTTAACAGTGAAGAAGAACGTCAGGAAAAAGTAAAAAATATTATGCATGAAGTTGGGCTTCTTGCAGAACATTTGACACGTTACCCTCACGAATTCTCAGGTGGACAACGTCAACGGATCGGTATTGCCCGTGCACTTGTTATGGAACCAGAATTTGTCATTGCGGATGAACCAATCTCAGCCCTTGACGTTTCAGTACGTGCGCAGGTCTTGAACCTTTTGAAAAAATTCCAAAGAGAATTAGGCTTGACCTACCTCTTTATCGCCCATGACTTGTCAGTTGTGCGCTTCATTTCTGACCGTATTGCAGTTATCTATAAAGGGGTTATTGTAGAAGTAGCAGAAACTGAAGAGCTATTTAACCACCCAATCCATCCATATACTCAATCCCTACTTTCAGCGGTCCCAATTCCAGATCCAATTCTAGAACGTAAAAAAGTTCTAAAAATTTATGATCCGGAACAACATGATTATTCTGAAGATAAACCACAAATGGTTGAAATTAAACCAGGTCATTATGTATGGGCTAACAAAGCTGAAGAAAACAAATACAGACAAGAATATAAATAGAGAGGTTTTCCTCTCTATTTTCTTTATGCCTTTTTGTCAACTGTAGTGGATGACGAAACTTCTAGAGAGGACCAGATAGGTCTTCCCTTTTTTATATGTTTAGAGTGATGAAAACACGCTTCCTAAAGTTGATAGAGCTTCTAAAACCAAATCCAATAGGATTGATGTCTTTGATCAACTTATTAGTCGCTTCGAGTTTTGCGTTTGAATCGTCTGTTTCTAGCGCATTTATGATGTGTCGTTTGTGTCTAAGGAAAGTCCTAAATGGTGATGGACCGTTCCTCTATCAGCTCAAAGAACTCATCTCCTCTCTTCTCCTGAAAAGTCTAGTGTCTTCTCAACGACTTCATATGTGATCAAGGTTTGACGGAAAGTTTTTGAATGAAAAGAGTTGAGAGATAACTTAAGGACTTCTTTTTGAAAGATTCGCCAGTGTTTTTTTAAGGCTCGAAAGGGTAGTGCCTTTTTAAAAAAATGGTTCATAATTGAAATCTTGTCTTTAAAAAAACGCGACCAAGGTGATGGGAAATGTGGAAACGATCAAGAACGATTTTAGCGTTTAAAAAGCGTTTTCGAGCCAATGGGATATAGGATCTGATATATCCATCGTGATAAATTGGACCTTTTGCCGAGCTTTCAATGAATACAAAAAAAGTAGTTTTGTATAGTAATTTGGAGACGTTTATCGAAGAGGATAATGAGTTCGCTGGACTCATAGTTTTGAGTCACAAAAACTAAGTCACCTTTCTTAAAACCAAACTCCTTCCAGGACATAATCTTTGAGAGTTTGACATAATGTTTCTTGAAAGTAAATTGGTAATGCTTACGATAGACAGTATAAGTTGACACATGAAGTTTTCAAGCATTATCCATTAGAGGTACCTTCTGAGTTAGGGGGTGTGTAACTTTTTTTCGGACAAGGGGTGAGATATAACATATATTCTTAATAAATGATGTCTCGGCAATCATGACACTCCTACAGCTTTTACACGGGAAACAATGTTTCTTTAGACGTAGTAGTGTTGAAGTTTCAGCTTGTTCAAGAAGAGAAAGTTTAGAAGGTTTTTGAAAGTCTTATTTAATAATCTTTCCTTGGCAATGGGGAATAATGGTACAGGATAATCGAATTTTACTTGAATCTCAATATGATTATCAGTTTCAAAACGAATGAAATAATGATATTAGGGCCTTTAATTCCGAATAATTCTGAAGTATCCTTAATGAGTCCCATAGGTTCTTCCTAATGGTAGTTTCGTCGCTTTTCATTATAGTTATTATAGGAGTATTTGTTTATAAGTAAAAAGTTCTAAAATCTATAGAATAGTTTTCCCCGCTATAGGAATTATTGAGCCAGAGTTTTTTACTATATCTAATAAAAGAATAAAATTGTAAAGAAGTAATTTTTCTAAAGCATGAAAAGCCTGTATTCTGGGCTTTTTTCGATTTTTTTAAAAAAATCTTAAAAAAAATAAAAAAAAATTAAAAAAAGTGTTGACAGTAAGGAGAGGTCATGATATACTAATATAGTTGTCGCGAGAGAGCGACAAAGACCTTTGAAAACTGAACAAGACGAACCAATGTGCAGGGCGCTACAATGAAAGTTGTAGTAACTGAACAATAAAAAACAAT
>NZ_JAQFJJ010000023.1:0-24652 GCF_030440005.1 Streptococcus sp. SP1 | reverse complement strand
GCAGTGGTTGAGTGGGCTCTACTACGCTGATTTCATCAGCTTTTACAGCCCTACTCAACTGTGCGGAGGTGGGACGACGAAATCGAATTCTAACGAATTACCGATTTCTGTCCCACTCTCTTTTTCTTGCATAATAGGAAGAAAAGCTATAAAGGTCACTTATTCATTTCAGTCCCGCTTTCTTTGTGGTATAATAAGAACGATTGAATAAAAGCGCTAGAAATAGCGAACAAGATAAGAGGAGAGAAATATGGCCAAAGATATTCGTGTGCGTTATGCACCAAGTCCAACAGGGCTATTACACATCGGAAATGCTCGTACAGCATTGTTTAACTACTTGTATGCGCGTCACCATGGTGGAACCTTTATCATCCGTATCGAAGATACGGACCGCAAACGTCACGTCGAAGACGGAGAACGTTCACAGCTTGAAAACCTTCGTTGGTTGGGCATGGATTGGGATGAAAGTCCAGAGACGCATGAAAACTACCGCCAATCTGAACGTTTGGAACTCTATCAAAAATATATCGACCAACTTTTGGCTGAAGGAAAAGCCTACAAATCTTACGTCACTGAAGAAGAGTTGGCAGCGGAACGTGAACGTCAAGAAGCAGCTGGGGAAACACCTCGCTACATCAATGAATACCTCAGTATGAGCGAAGAAGAAAAAGCAGCTTATATCGCAGAACGTGAAGCAGCAGGAATCATCCCAACGGTTCGTTTGGCAGTGAATGAGTCGGGTATCTACAAATGGCATGATATGGTCAAAGGCGATATCGAGTTTGAAGGTGGTAATATCGGTGGGGACTGGGTCATCCAAAAGAAAGATGGCTATCCAACTTATAACTTTGCCGTTGTCATCGATGACCACGACATGCAAATCTCTCACGTCATCCGTGGAGATGACCACATTGCCAACACCCCAAAACAACTCATGGTCTATGAAGCCCTTGGCTGGGAAGCGCCAGAGTTCGGTCACATGACCTTGATCATCAACTCTGAAACTGGTAAGAAGTTGTCTAAACGGGATACCAATACCCTTCAGTTCATCGAAGATTACCGGAAGAAAGGGTACCTTCCAGAAGCAGTCTTTAACTTTATCGCTCTTCTTGGTTGGAACCCTGGTGGGGAAGACGAAATCTTCTCTCGCGAAGAACTCATCAAGCTCTTTGATGAAAATCGTCTCAGCAAGTCTCCAGCAGCTTTCGACCAGAAGAAAATGGACTGGATGAGCAATGAGTATATCAAGAATGCGGATCTTGCGACCATCTTTGAAATGGCCAAACCATTCCTTGAAGAAGCAGGACGTTTGACAGACAAGGCTGAGAAATTGGTTGAACTCTACAAACCACAAATGAAATCAGTGGATGAAATCGTTCCATTGACAGACCTCTTCTTCTCAGACTTCCCAGAATTGACAGAAGCAGAGAAAGAAGTCATGGCTGGTGAAACAGTGCCAACTGTCCTTGAAGCCTTCAAAGCGAAACTCGAAGCTATGTCAGACGATGAGTTTGTGGCAGAAAATATCTTCCCACAAATCAAAGCGGTTCAAAAAGAAACTGGTATCAAAGGGAAAAACCTCTTTATGCCAATCCGAATCGCCGTTTCAGGTGAAATGCATGGTCCTGAATTGCCAGATACCATCTACTTGCTTGGACGCGAAAAATCCATCCAACACATTGAAAGTATGTTGGAAAAAATTACAAAATAAAATATGAAATAGGGGTGATCATGGAGAACATTTCAAGATTTGTTCAGATCCCCCTGTTTTTGTATTATTTTGTCTCTAACTTTTCCATCAGATACGGATAATTTCAGCCGAAGGTATGGATCGACTATCTGAAATAAGGTATAATAATAACGTGACAATAAGGCTGGTTAGAGGTTGATTTTCCTACTATTTCAGCCTATTTGTACTAATTATTGATGTAAAAAAATATGGTTAGATAGAAATGAGGAAAAATGGCAGTTGTAGTCGGTCGGTATTGTGTGTTTTCGCATAAGAATAAGCAATGTTCGCGTTATTTTCGATTGTCACCTGATGGGCAGATCCAAGATATTGGTGGAGAAGGTCATGATAACGAACGATATTGGGATGTTGAAAATCATCAGATTCGTTTGTTTTCCAAGGATAAGCAATTGACAGCCACCTTTACCTGTTGTTATGAGGAGGAAGGCTATTCCTATTGGGAAGGGATGCATCAGCAAACCATTCCGCTCGAGTTGCGTCTTTATGATTTGCGATCAGATTTATTCGATTTCAAGACGAAATTCACAAGTCGTCATTTAATTGATTATGGTGCCTTAACTGTGGGGCCACATACTTATGGCATTCCTTTGTTGGTTGACTTTGATCATGGTGGAAAGGTTATCATAGGGGATTATTGCTCTATTGGACAGAATGTCTACTTTGTGACCGCCAATCATGCTCTTGACTTGGTGACGACGTATCCTTTTAAGAGCTTAGAAAAATTTTATACAGATCAGTCTTTGCCAATTTCGGATGATCATGTTCTTTATAAACCTACCCTAGTAGGGAATGATGTCTGGATTGGTAACAACGTCCAAATTATGGCGGGAGTTACAATTGGAGATGGAGCAGTAATTGCGGCTGGATCTATTGTGACAAAGGATGTAGCGCCGTATGCAATCGTTGGAGGAAATCCAGCAAAACTCATCCGTTATCGTATTGAAGATGAAGAACAACGTTTGGCAATGCAAAAGATTTCCTGGTGGGATTGGCCAGAACAAGTCGTTGCAGAACGACTAGAAAGTATGATGAGTAAGGATCTCTCTGCCTTTATTGCAGAATATCTTCCCAAATAAAAAAAGTAAAAAGTAAAAATGACAGAAAAAGTTAGTGTAATTGTACCCGTATATAACGTTGAAAAATACCTTAGACAGTGTTTGGATAGCATTCTTCAGCAGACCTATCAAAATCTTGAGATCCTAATCATCAATGATGGCTCAACAGATGGAAGTGATGCGATTTGTCGAGAGTATCTTGAAAAAGATGAACGAATCACCTACTATATTAAGGAAAATTCCGGTGTTTTTGACACCAGAATGATAGGACTGCAAGAAGCATCTGGTGCCTGTGTGACCTTTGTTGATTCAGATGATTGGGTAGAGAAAACTTATATTGAAGAACTGTATGATAAACTAATAACTTATCATGCAGATATAGTGGCCGCTAATTATTATCTCTTTAATGATGCAGAGAGTCTCTTTTATTTCTTTATGGGGGAGCTGGATTATTATGAGCGCCTCTATACCCCTGTACAGCTGATTGATGGACTTTATGAGATAAAGTTTAATAAGAGTTTTGCGCTCCTCTCTGCTTGGGGGAAACTTTACAAACGTTCCTTGTTTGATGAGTTACAATTTTCAAAGGATCGAATAGGAGAGGACCGTTTCTTGAGCCTCAAGGCTTTTTTGAGCAGTGAGAGAGTGGTCTATCTGAATAAAGGTTTATATGCTTATCGAGAACGCACGGGTAGTCTCTCTCATACTTGGACTGGGGAGTGGATGTCTGCCTTGGTTTGTGAGATGGAAGAAAAATTGGCGCTTTTAGCCAACCGGGGGTATCCTCTTGAAAAAACGATCAATCTTTATCAAATGGTATTAAAGGCGTGCTTGGCGAACAGTCGATTTCATGGTTTAGAGAATAGTGAGGCTTATCGACAAATTTCGGAAAAATACCAAGCCTTGAGTTTGATATCACAACCGCATCGTGGAGAAAAACGGGCTATTGTTTTGGCTGCCAATTATCCTTATCTAGATCAGGTTTTGGCAACGATGAAATCAGTCCTTTACCACCATCGGAATATCCGCTTTTACCTCATCAATGGTGATTTCCCACAGGAGTGGTTTACGGGGATGAATCGTCATCTTGTTCGTTTTGATAGTGACATTGTAAATTGTCGTGTCACGAGTTCGCAGATCCAACAGTACAAGACAGATATATCTTATACTGTTTTCTTGAGGTACTTTATTTCGGATTTTGTTAAAGAAGAGCGCGTGATTTACATGGATTGTGATATGGTAGTGACGGGGCCACTTGATGATCTCTTTACAATGGATCTAAAGGGATATCCTGTCGCAGCAGTCCGAGATTATGGGGGACGTGTCTTTTACAACCGAGAAATCTTCAATGCAGGCTTTTTAGTGATTGACAATGCTTATTGGAGAGCCAAACAAATGAGTCAATACCTGATTGAAATGACGAATGAATGGCACGATCGAGTGGACCAGGCAGATCAATCTATTTTAAATATGGTATTTGAAAACAATTGGTATGAACTGCCATTTGATCTGAATCATGTTGTGTTGCACAATCATTTTACAGATTATCAAATTCCAGAAGGTCAAGAGTTTCCAAAGGTTCTCCATTATTTATCTCATAGGAAACCATGGTTTCCGCTAGCGGCACAGACCTATCGGGATGTTTGGTGGTTTTATGCGCAATTGGATTGGTCGGAAGTTTCTAATAATCTTGATTTATCTCCACTGCGTGAAGTAGATCTCTACCCAGAAGGTCGTCCGCTTACTTGCTTGGTCTATACGAGTGTAGCAGAAATTCCTCATTTGGAGGATCTGATTCAACGCTTACCGAATGTTTGCTTTAAGATTGCTGCGCGTGTTCTAGTATCCGACGAGCTTGCACGCCTGCTCGTCTACCCAAATGTAACTGTTTACTCAGGAATTAATAACATGCCTAACCTAGATGAAGAGTTAGTTGCCTTGAGTGATGTATTACTGGATATCAATCCTGGCGAAAAGACAATAGAAATCTTAGATCGTTTTCAGTTGGAAGATAAGCCAATCTTGGCTTTTGAAGAAGTGAAATCGACAGAGCATCATCAACAGGTATTCTCAATGGAAGATTGGCAAGGATTGGTTGATGCGATTTGTAATATGAGAAAGGTACGAGAATAAATGACAGAATTTCAATTGGATGGTAAATTTCAACAGATTTCAATTGACCCTACAGCTCATGTCGAACTGGGTCAGGATGTTACCTTGCGTTCTTTTGTTTGCCTAGAGGTGGGAAATGGAGCAACCCTGAAACTCGGAAATCGCGTTTTCTTTAATATTAACTGTTCCATTCATTGTGGATATCATATTGAAATTGGTAAGGATACCATGTTTGGAGATGGAGTTCGTATTTTCGATAGTAATCATCAATATTCCAACTACCACGTAGAAAAAATTGCTTTTAATTACGGAAAGATCTCGATCGGAAAAAATTGTTGGATTGGTGCCAATGTTGTGATTCTTAAGGGAGTCACGATCGGTGACAATGTTATTATTGGTGCAGGAGCAGTCATTCATAAGGATATTCCAAGTAACTCCATTGTTGTAAGTAAAGAGGAACTCATCATAAAAGAGCGTCCTCAATTAGAGCATCATGTCTTTACTCTGACAGCTTCGGACACTCTGGAAAACCTGACTTATTTGGTAGAAAATCTTCCAGAAGTTTCGTTTCATATTGCAGCCAAGACCAATGTTTCAGATCGCTTAGAAGCTTTTAAAAAGTATGACAATGTAACGTTATATACAAACGTCCATCATGACGATATTATAGAGGATTTATTGGATCAATCAGAAATCTACCTGGATATTAATCATTGGGATCAGGTGGATTCTATTGTAGATCGGGCATTTGAAAAGGGAAAACCAGTCTTTGCTTTTGATAATGTAGCTCACAGGGCAGAGTTGGGTGGTAGTATATTTTCTCATCAGAACCCTGAAATGATGGTGGAAGAAATTCAAAGACGATTGTTTGGACATGCTGTGGATAGTTTAAACTAAAAAAGGAAATAAAATGAAAAAGGCGATTGTACTGGGGGCCGATAATGGCTACATGGATAAGGTAGAAACAACGATTAAGTCAGTTTGTGCGCATAATGACCATATCAAATTCTACGTTTTTAATGATGACCTTCCTTCGGAATGGTTTCGTGTGATGAACAAACGATTGAAAACGATCCATTCAGAAATTGTAAATGTGAAAATTTCGGATCATTCGCTTAGAAATTATCGTTTAGCCATTAGTTATTTATCCTATGCGGCTTATTTTCGTTACTTTATTGGTGAATTTGTTGAGGAAGAACGGGCAATTTACTTGGATTCAGATATCATTGTGACGGGAAGTCTAGATAACTTGTATAATGTTGCCTTAGAAGAATATATGTTGGCGGGGGTACCTGATTATTTTGATGGTGATTATACAGGTGATTTTAATTCTGGTATGATGGTTATTCCTGTCACAAGATGGGAACAGGAGCAAGTTGCCTCACAATTGCTAGAATTGACAGAACAGTATCATCAAACTGTATTTGGTGATCAAGGAATTTTAAATATCTTGTTTAGAGGCCAATGGAAAAAACTAAATCGCTTAAATAATTTTATGGTCGGTATGGATACATTAGCGCAAAGTGTAAATGATCGAGCTTGGTATGATTCGGCCTTACCGGAAGGTGCTTATCCGCTAATTATTCACTATACAGATGATAAGCCATGGTATCATCTTTCAAACAATCGTTACCGGTCGACGTGGTGGTTTTATTATAGTGTGGATTGGTCAGATATCCTGTTAAGAAAAAATCCTATTAATGAAAATGAGGTGGGTGATTGGCATACTCTCATAGAACCACCAAAGTACTATACAGCTATTTTTACGGATTCTTGTGAACTAGAACAAATTGAAATATTTCTAAAAGAACTTCCACAAGTCCATTTTACAATATTGGCTCATACCGTTTTTGCCTCTTCTGTTATTGATCTACAAAAATATGAAAATGTATCGATTCATCCAGGGTTCACACCATTTAATCTTGATGATATTATGAGTAAGCTTGATTTTTACTTGGATATTAATCATGGAAATCAAATTGCTGATATTATCAATAAGGTACATAATATAGGAAAACCGGTTTATGCTTTTGATGTCACAAACCATGATAATTATGGACGAAGCAGGGTGTTTCCCGTTTCTGAGGTGGATTTGATGATAAATGAGATCAAATTAGAGTTAGATTTAAAAAAAGAAAGGTAAGTTGGATGAATAAAGTTATAGCGTTAGGGGCTGATAATGGCTATATGGACAAGGTAGAAACAACAATCAAGTCAGTTTGTGCGCATAATGATAGCGTTAAATTCTACGTTTTTAATGATGATCTTCCTTCAGAATGGTTTCGTGTGATGAACAAACGATTGAAAACGATCCATTCAGAAATTGTAAATGTGAAAATTTCAGACAACCATTTACAGGGTTACCATCTTCCCACAGCTCATCTTTCGTATGCAGCTTATTTTCGTTTTTTCATTTCAAAAATCGTAGAAGAAGAAAGGGTTTTATACCTTGATTCAGATATTATTGTAGATGGAAGTTTGACAGAGTTGTTTGAGACGGATTTTGACGATTGCCCTTTAGCTGCTGTACGAGATGAGGTTATGTGGTCAAATTTTAATTCAGGAGTCATGTTGATTAATAATAAATATTGGAGAGAACATGACATTTCCACTCAACTGTTTGAATTGGCGGATCAATACCATGAAGATGTATTTGGTGACCAAGGGATATTGAATCGTTTTTTTGCTGGGAATTGGAAAGAATTAGAAGCGAAATATAATTTCATGGTTGGGACAGACTCGGTTGATCCTCAATTACAATGGAGGAATTGGAATGAAAGAGCGACTGCTGATGAAAAGGATGTTTTCATTATCCACTATACAGATGCAAAGCCATGGTTACCGACTTACAAAAACCGTTTAGGTGATCGCTGGTGGTTCTATTATGCTCTGGATTGGTCAGATGTATTATTGCGCACAGAAATCACAAATCGTGATTTAGGAGCTTTAACTGTACAGGAACCCTACCATACAGCTATTTTCACAAATGCGTGTGAAATGGAACATTTGGAGTACCTGATTCAAGCCCTGCCTAATGTGCATTTCCATATTCTAGCCCATACAACTTTTGCATCGCAAGTCGTTGATCTTCAACGCTATCTTAATGTGACAATCTACCCTTGCTTTAACCGATATAATTTTGAAACCGTTTTGGAAAAAATAGATTTTTATCTTGATATCAATCATTTTAATGAAATTATGTCGATTACACAGGAAGTTCATAAACTTGGAAAACCAATCTACGCCTTTGACAATACCAGCAAGGACCAGTCTGGAGAAAGTCATGTTTATCCGGTTCAGAACCCTGAAATGATGGTGGAAGAAATTAAATCTTATCTGGTCACATTGACTAATTAGATTTGTGGTGAGAGAGAAAAATCGTTATAAAAATACAACTGGATTTTGCTTGGAGGAGAGATGATTTACACTTTTAATCTGATGGTAGAATTAGAGCCTAACGGTGTCGATGTTGCCCAGGCTTACCGTGGACAAATCTTTAGGAAATTGGGGTGCCCAGCACGTTTTGTTTTTACGCAAGTTCCTCCTAGATATAAATGGGATTACTATTTATCTTTGGGATATGCGGAAGATGAAATCATTCTAGCACATATGTTACTAACAGATCAGCGTGATATGACCTTGACAATGAGTGTGGAGGAAATGAAGCAACGCTTGAATCTTCATTCCACTCCAATTGAACGAGATCAAGAGTTAATATTTCCGGAAGAGAATGGGATTTCTCTTGTCTTGCACCAGAATACTCTTAAATCAAATTATGTTGATTATGTCGATTATTATGTAGCTGGTCATCTTCTTCGTAGGGAACATTACGGGAGTGTAAAGCTTTATACAGAATATTTTACAGCTGTTCCCACTGATGTGGGATTGGTTGCAAGAGTCTTTCGTCGTCTTTTTTATAACTTGGATGGTTCTGTAGCTTTAGAGGAAATGAAAAAGACACCGGGTGAACTGACGGATTCTGTCTATCGGCAGGGGGATCATTGGTTTTATAATGAGCCGGAGCTTTTGAACCAAGCGATCGGCACCTTACAGTTCTCGGCAAAAGACCATATCATTGTGGATCGTATAGAGCGTCTCCCCTTTACACAGGCTCTTTTGAAAATGAAGGGAGAGGCAACCTTATCGTGTGTCCTTCATTCGCTGCATAATTGGGGTGACTGTATCAATTCCGAATATTTCCTTCTTTTTCAGTATGATAACTATTTCGACCATATCATTGTATCTACGGAGGCGCAAAAGGAAGAATTAGAACGGGATCTGTCGACGGATAAGCCTGTATCGGTCTTGCCTGTCGGAGGACTTGAAGGTTTGCAATATTCGGATTGTCGTAAGCCCTATAGCCTGATGATTGCGGCCCGGTTTGTGCGACGAAAGAGATTGGACCTAGCGATCGATGCGGTAGTGGCCTTGCATGAAAAAATTCCAGAGGTTACATTGGACATTTATGGTCAAGGTATGCTTTGGCAAGAAATAGAAGAAAAAATTAAGCAATTAAATGCTCAAAGTTATATTCATCTCAAGGGGCACCAAGACCTTCAAACTCGTTTTAAGGAGTATGAACTTTATTTGGCCACTTCCGAGTGGGAAACGTATGGTTTAACCTTACTAGAGGCGATAGGATCTGGTCTTGTCATGGTGGGGACAGATGTCCCCTATGGGAATCCCACTTTTATAAAAAATGATCGAAATGGTTTTATCGTTCCGTTTGTAGATCGCTCACATGAAGAAGTGGTTGCTGACTTGGATGGAGCTATGCAGAAGGCTTTCGAGCACTTGAATAGACTAAGAGAAGGGTCTTATGAATTAGCGAAACACTATATGACAGATCAAATGATTGGACAATGGAGAGATTTTTTGGTGAAATAGGGGAAGAATAGCGATGTATTATCTAGTCAATGAATGGTCCTTAGATGACGAGAGATTGAGGAAGGACTTAGAACAAATTGGTCTACCGATCCAATCTCTACAGTTAAAAAATGTTCTGGATTCTATTTTTTTCAATCAGAAAGTAGACTCACCTCTGCATATGACCAGCCTTCCGCTACCCCCGTTTTGGGAAGTGTATGTGAATGGGGATATTGTTTCTGATGGAGTGAAGAGAGGAAAGATAGACTGTTTTCAAGATCGCCCTCAAAGGGTTAAAAAAGTAGATTGGTATGATCCAGATGGTCATTGCTCTGTGAGTGACCACTATGATCGATCTGGTAGCCTCTTTCTGAAAGAATTTTGGAGTGCAAATGAACGCCATCTCTCTATTTATACGAATGATAGAATGGGGAAACTCTATCTATTCCATCAACATGATCGTGCGATCTACCAAGCGATCGATGGGTTAGAACAGGGGGTTTCGTCGATAGAAGATGCGAAAAAGGCCCTTCTTCAAGAAGTCCTTTTGCAGGCTGAAACAGTCTTCTTGTCTGATCCAGAATTGTTGAAGGCTTTACCCAAACTTGAGAAGGAACAGGTTATCTTCTATGGTCGGTCAACTCTTCCTGAAGTAGAACTTGCTCCTCTGGTGGACAAGGGTGTAAAAGTGTTCGTTCGTGAACCTAACCTTGATATGGCACCTCATTCGCTATTATTTTTCCCGACTTATTTGGGAGACTTGAGGGAATTTCAGCCACAGGTTCTTATTTTGACGAATACAGAAGAAGTCGAACAAATTGAAGTTCTTGTGAACGCTCTTCCTCATTTTCAGTTTCATATTGCAGCCTTGACAGAGATGGGGGGACGATTAGTGCGTCTCAATGATTACCCAAATGTTCATCTCTATCCAGGAATTTCAGGTGAGAATTATGAGCGGTTATTAAATAAATGCCGTATTTACCTAGATATTGCTTATGCAGATGAAATTTTAGACGGAAATCGAATGGCTCTTGAAAAAGGAATGATTTTATATGCCTTTGAAGAAACCTGTCACCGACCAAATGTTTATACAAAAGATCACTTGTTTCAAAAGGATGACGTTACAGCCTTGCTCGATGAACTATCTCAGCTGGAAGATCCAAAAAAATATCAATCAGCCTATGATAAGCAAAAGATGCATCCGACGCTAGCAACGAAAGAAGAGTTAAAGATGATAGTTCAAATGACAGAAAATAAAGAAGGGAAACTATGACGAAAGTACATATTACAAATCTATATGGTATGGCAGGCGATAGTACTGTTATCTTAGCTCAGAATGCTGTGACAGAAATTGCACGTTCAATGGGTTTTCGTGAAATCGGAATCTATTTTTATAATATCACGACAGACAGTCCAGGGGAACGAAGCAAGCGTCTGGATGGGATCATGGCTAGTATCTCATTTGGAGATATTGTTATCTTTCAATCACCAACTTGGAATGGTTGGGAATTTGATGCGGAATTTGTAGCGAAGATGAAGGATCTGAGGGTCAAATTAGTGGTGTTCATCCATGATGTTGTTCCACTGATGTTCCGAGATAATGCCTACCTCATGCCAGTTTATATGGATATGTTCAACCAAGCAGATGTTATCATCGCCCCATCACAGCAGATGGTGGATCGTCTGCGTAAAGAAGGGCTAACGGTGGAAAAAGTCTTGATTCAAGAATTTTGGGATCATCCTCATAACCTCAGTTTGAACCAACCAGGATTTAAAAAAGAGATTTTCTTTGCAGGATCTTTGACACGTTTTCCAGAGTTGCAAAATTGGTTTTATGAAACCCCTTTGCGAGTTTTTGCGAATGAGCCAAAGAGCAATCCAGAAGCCAATTTAGTGATTGAAGGATGGAAGCGCAATGAAGAACTCCTGATGGAACTCTCAAAGGGAGGCTTTGGTCTTGTCTGGAATACCCAGTACAACGATGGGGAGAATGTTGACTACTACGAAATGAATATTTCACATAAGCTCAGCACCTATCTTGCAGCAGGAATTCCTGTGATTGTACCCAACACCTTATCAAATAGTCATCTGATAGAAGAGCGTGGCTTAGGATTTGCTGTGAACAGTTTGGAAGAAGCCAATCAATTGGTTCAAAATATGGATCCAAAAACGTATCAAGAAATCAGTAGTAGGGCTCAAGGGTTTGCCTTCCTCCTTAAAGAGGGCTATATCACTAAGAAGTTGTTAGTTGATTCAATCTTTTGCCTGGCCTGCAAGTGATGAATACCTTTTACATCGCACTCTCTGCTAAAATATAAAAGAAAATGGAAAAAATGGAAAAAATTAGTGTCATCGTCCCTGTATATAATTCAGAGGCCTATCTTGAAAATTGCTTAAATAGTATCATCCAACAGACCTATCAAAATTTAGAAATTATCTTAGTCAACGATGGTTCAACGGATGGTTCTGCCGCTATTTGCCAACGCTACAAGATTCAGGACCCTCGAGTGAAGGTCTATCATAAGTCCAATGGTGGAGTTGGATCAAGCCGGAATCGTGCTTTAGAAGCGGTGACAGGAGACTGCATTCTCTTTGTGGATAACGATGATTGGTTGGAACTGGATCATATCGAGAGTTTATATCATTTGCTGAAAAAAGCAGATGCAGATATTGCAATTGGAAATTTCGCTCAATTTATGGAAGAAGAGGGGAACTTTTTAATCCATGTTGGGGGAAATGATTATTTTGAGCGTGTCTATTCTCCTTTTGAGTGGTTCCAACATCAATATGATGGGCAGTATAATCTGAGCCAATGTTTCACGGTCCCTTGGGCAAAGCTTTATAAGGCGGAATTGTTTAAAGAGATTGTTTATCCAACAGATAAAACGGTAGAGGATGATTATACGACCTACAAGGTCTATCTACAAGCCGATAAAATTGTCTATATGAACCGTGCCATCTATCTGCATCGTAAACGTGAGACAAGTGTGACCAAAACGGTCAATCTTGCAGATGTTTATCCGTTACAAAGTATCGAAGAACGCATGATGATTCTTCAATTGATCGGAGCTCCAAAGGGCTTAATAGATGCAGAAATTGCTGCTTACAAGTGGCGATTGGCCATTCATGAAGAAGAGACCTTAAAACATGGAGACATGGAAGCTTATCAGCAAGTACTGGTAAAAAAACGGATCAAGGAGAAGAGTTTTCATGCATGATACAAAAAGTCGGGCGATTGTTCTAGCAGGGAATCAGAACTATACCGCTCAGTTATCGACGACTATAAAATCCATCTTTTATCACAATAAAGATGTGAAAATTTATGTTTTGAATCGAGATATCCTTCCAGACTGGTTTCGAAAACCACGGAAGATGGCTCAGCTCTTAGGGGGCGACCTCATTGATGTCAAATTGAATCCAGACGATGTGAGGGATACCTGGTGGACTCAGGAACATATTAGTCTGGATGCTTATTCTCGCTACTTTATTCCGAAGTATATCTCAGAGGAAAAGGTGCTGTATCTCGATGCGGATTTGCTGGTTCTAAAGAACTTAGAGGATATCTTTGAAATAGATATGAAGGGCTACCCGATTGCAGCCGTGATGAACACAGATAACCAAAGCTTTAATGCGGGTGTCTTATTAATTGACAATGGTTTGTGGAAACGAGAAAATATGACAGAGCAGTTGGTGAATGAGACGAATGGCTCACTCCAGCAAGCTTTAGAAGGAAATATTCCTAAATTTAATGGGGATCAGACAATCTTTAATAAGGTCTTTCGTGATAGATGGTTAGCCTTGGATAAAAGGATGAACCTCCAAGTTGGTCATGACGTGACTGCTTTTATGAGTCGTTGGCCAAATCACTTTATAGATAGTGAAGATCCCTATATTGTCCACTTTCTTTCTCACAGGAAACCGTGGACGACGCTAAGTGCCAATCGTTTCCGTCAATTATGGTGGGCCTTTCATGACATGGATTACAGTCAGGTCTTGTCTCACCATATGGGGGACTTCCAGATAGAGATGGATCCAGATTATGAGCTTCATCTGTTCAATTTGACCAATTCTCAATCCTTCAAAAACCTTGAGGAACTGATTCAGGGACATCCGAAGGCCTTGTTCCATATTGCTGCCTATACGGAAATGGGAGAGGAATTGGTGCGTCTTGCAAAATATGAAAATGTGAGATTGTATCCAGAAGTCGTCCCTCCAGTATTGGAAGAACTTATCCATCGTTCTGCTGCCTATTTAGATATTAACTATGGTACTGCTGATCAAGCAACCTTGTCAGCTTATGCGAAAACAGGAAAACCGATCTTATCCTTCCCAGAAACCAGACATAGTGAGCAAGCGCAGTTAGAGGTCAACACGATTGAACAAATGCATTCACTCATCAAAGAGCGTATAAAGACAGGTAAATGGGGAGAGGTTCACGAGCTTCCACGAATGCACTCCTTTACCATGACCCAAACGCAAGATCTCGAGTCAATCGAAGAACTGGTTTGTGCTCTTCCATTTGTGCAGTTTCATATCGGTGCTTGGACAGCTATGGGGCCTAAGTTAGTCGAATTAAAGCAACATCCCAATGTTAGTTTGTATCCTGCGATCAATCAGGAGCAGTTGACCCAGCTGATTCATAGTGCGGATCTTTATTTGGATATTAATCATGGCGATGAAGCTGGTGAGATTCTATCACAGGTAGAAATGGCGGGGATTCCTAGTTTTGGTTTTTATAAAACTCAACACGGGAACCATGGGCAGTTTCTTTTTTCAAGTGAGCGACCACAGGAACTGATTACGGCGATTGAGCAGTTGGATGGAGAAGGAAGCTTGCCTCAAATTCTCCCTCTACCAACGGTTAAGTCCATTGATGAGAGTCTGGACTTCATTAGGGAAAATCATTCATCTGTCATTCGTTTTGGAGATGGTGAAATCAATCTAATTGCTGGCCATTCTATTGCCTACCAAGATTATCATCCTGAACTAGCACGATCTCTACGTGAGTTGGTTGGAATGAACAGTACAGAAAAACTCTTAGTCTGTTTGCCAGATGCTTTCGAAGATCGCTTCCAATTTACATGGTGGGCAGAAGATTTTTGGAAAAAGCATTTGGATCATTATGATCAGTTTTATCGTGAAATTGCTCCAGCTCCTTGCTATGGATCTACCTTTATTTCACGTCCTTATATTGACTTTAAGGATAAAAGTCGAGCAGCCTCCCAGTTTGACAAACTTAAAAAACTGTGGGAGAATCGGGATATTCTGATTGTTGAAGGAGCAACTTCTCGTACAGGGGTGGGTAATGATCTGTTTGATCGTGCAAACTCCATCCTACGAATTGTTTGTTCTTCACACAATGCTTATAAGGATGTGGACACAATTGAGGCCACGATTCGCCAATATGCGGAGGATCGCTTAATTCTGATTATGTTAGGCCCAACAGCAAAAGTATTGGCTGCTCATTTGGCGAATGATGGTTACCAAGCATTGGATATTGGGCATATTGATTCAGAATACGAGTGGCTACAGATGGGAGCACAGACGAAAGTCAAGTTGAAACACAAACACACGGCAGAATATAATTTTGACCAAGATATTGAATTCATCGAGGATGAAACCTACACCAAACAAATCGTGGCAGACTTATCTCGTTTGCCAATAGAATAAGAAAGATACATGAATAATAAAAATGCAGTAGTATTGGCAGGAGATTATGCTTATATTCGTCAGATAGAGACCGCTTTAAAATCTCTCTGCTATCACAATCGCCAGCTTAAAATATACCTTTTCAATCAAGATATCCCAGTCGAGTGGTTCCGTGCCACGAGAGAGCATGTGGAGAGACTCGGAGGAGAGCTTCTTGATATTAAGTTGATTGGACCACAGTTCCAGATGAATTGGACGAACAAACTGGGTCATATCAACCATATGACCTTTGCACGGTATTTTATTCCAGATTTTGTTCAGGAGGATCAGGTTCTTTATTTGGATAGTGATCTTGTTGTGACTGGGAATCTTGATTCTCTTTTCAATCAGGAGTTGGGAGAGAATTATGTTGCTGCCGTTCGTTCTTGTTTTGATGCGGGAATTGGTTTTAATGCGGGCGTATTATTGATCAATAACCGTCTTTGGAAGGATCAGCAAATCCGTCAGGTTCTAGTCGAAACGACAGAGCGCGAACATGCAAATGTGGGAGAAGGGGATCAGTCGATTCTCAATATGGTATTTGAAGATCGCTATTTAAAATTGGATGATATTTACAATTTTCAAATTGGCTTTGATGCGGGAGCAGGGGAAGCTGGTCATCGTTTTGTGTTTGAAATCCCTTTGGACCCGCTCCCTTTGATTCTTCATTATATCTCTCCTGATAAACCGTGGAACCAATTTTCAGTAGTGAGATTACGTGACCAGTGGTGGCGGTATCATCTAATGGAGTGGTCTGAGGTGATGAGTCATTGGAAAGAACGTGGCTTTGAGTTGGGACCAAAAAATTCCAAGCCCCTTCTAACCTGTTATACACTAACGAATTCTTATCTCTTAGAACAGATAGAATATTTGGTCCAACACCTTCCAGAAGTTCATTTTGAAATCGCTGCTTATACTTATATGGCAGTAGAGTTATTACGTTTATCACAATATCCAAATGTGAGTCTTTATCCGAATACGTATCCGCTTTTGATCGAGCAACAGTTACCACAGGTAGATCTTTATTTAGATATCAATCATTTTGATAAAATCCCATTGATATATGAGTTGGTTGGTCAGGCCGGAATCGCGATGTTTGCATTTAAAAATACCCAGGGACAGGGACAAACTTACCAGGCTGTTTTTTCTCATGAACATCCAGAAGAAATGGTGGCAGCTATACGTCATTATATTGAAGAGCGTAGAAGTAATAGAAAGGGGCCAGACTTATTGTGAGCAGATTTCGACATACCGTTGTTTTAAAACGGATTTCTTGGACCTTGTTTTTCCTCTTTATATATATGTTAGGAAGCCAATTGCTATTACCTTTTGTCAATCTGGATGATCCTAACTTTTTAGGTGGAGCCACTTACTCGTTAACTTTTACAAGTGCCATGATGGGAGGGAATCTAAAGTCGCTTTCTGTCTTCTCTGTCGGCTTATCCCCCTGGATGTCTGCCATGATTCTCTGGCAAATGTTCACACTTTCGAAAAAGTCAAACTTAGGGAAATTACCAATAGAAATTCAAGATCGGAGACGAATGTATTTGACATTAGGGATTGCTTTGATCCAGTCATTGGCTGTTTCTCTCAACTTACCGATTGAGGCGGGTATTCCCAAGGGGCTAGCAATTGTCACAAATACGTTGCTTTTAATAGCGGGGGCCTTCTTTCTGGTTTGGCTGTCAGACCTGAATTCTTTCATGGGAATTGGTGGTTCTATTGTGATTTTGATGGCTAGTATGGTAGCGAATATTCCACAACAGATTGTGACGAGTATCCAACGCTTGCATGTTGGTTTGGATTTTATTCTCTTACTGGTTGTCATGGGTGTGATCTTTCTCTACGTTTCTGTTACTTTCCAGGAGGCACGCTATCGGATTCCGGTAAATAAAATTGACATTCATAATCGGTTTAAACAATACTCTTATTTGGATATTATGTTGACACCAGCAGGTGGGATGCCTTTTATGTATGCCATTTCAATGGTTTCTATTCCTCAGTATGTGCTGCTCTTATTGCGGATGGTGCTTCCTAAAGCTGACTGGATTCCTAAATGGATATCGGCTCTCACAATTGGGCAACCTCTTTGGCTGGTGCTCTACCAACTGATTCTATTTGTTTTGTCCATTGCTTTTGCCTTTGTAAATGTCAGTGGTGAACAAATCTCGGAGCGGATGCGGAAGTCTGGCGAATATATCTATGGTATTTATCCTGGTCCCGATACTAGTCGCTTCCTGAATCGTTTAGTCATGAGATTTGCAGTTATTGGAGCAGTATATACTGTTTTGATGGCGGGAGGTCCCATGTTGGTCGTTTTAATGGATCCACAATATCTACAATTAAGTATGATTCCAGGTATGTTTCTGATTTTTAGTGGGATGGTTTATAATATTCGAGAAGAAGTAAAAGCCTTGACGCTAAATGAATCCTACAAGGGATTGTTTGAGTAGAATGATAGTGAGAAATGCTGGTGCAAATACGATCACTCTCAAGAATGTTTTGAGAGTGATAGGCAGCTAGATGAATCAATTGTCTGGCTACCTATCACTACGATGTTCGTAGCCCAGTAGAAAAAGTTTTGGTCTTTCCTTATGGAAGATTGGTTTTCTATAGAAAAGGCATCTTTAATAATGTTATTTCCCCACTTTGTTGTTGGGATAAGCGCGTGAATTATAATCAAAATAAAGTCATTGAAAAGGAGCACTATGTACTATTTTATTCCTGCTTGGTACGGGCAAGGGGTTGAGTTTTGGCAACCAGATATGACCCCATGGTACAATAGAAGAAAAAAAATTGATTTTGATGATACACTCCATCAAGTGAGAATCTTTCAAGAACAGGATCTGGATCCGACCCTATTGTTGCTGACCTACCAACCTCATTTACGGTATTTTTTGCATCGATACGATCTTTTAGAAGCCAATTATTTTTCAGTTTTTGATGCGATTCAAGGAATTCCCGATCAACCCATGCGTTGTCTTCAAGTGAAGGACTTAAGTTGGGGAGATGATTGTGATTTTATCTATACCCCCTTTGCAATTGTAGTAGAGAAGAGGGGCCAACGTTACGCTGAAATTGAACTAGGACCCGAAGGATATCTGAGCATGATCCGCTATTTTCGAAGTGGTCAAATTTTGAGGGAAGTGATTTATGATGATCGTGGCTTTGTTTCCAGTGTCCTTCAATTTCAAGATGGGCGGGCAAGTTATCGTGCCTATATGAATTCAGAAGGGATATGGCAGCTGTGCCATTTTCTTGATGGGCGTGGAATTGTCTGCAATCCGGATATGAAGCATCGCTTTAAAAAAGACTACTATCTTAATTTGGAAGAGGTTATTTGGGAGTTCTTTGATCGCTATCTTGAAGAACAGACCCAAAGCTCGGATTGCTTTGTAGTGGCTTCTGAGCAAAGAATGAACCGAGATGTTTTTGAGCATCTTCCTCAGGAGAGCAAAAAGGTTTTAACCTGGTTTAAAGAGAGGAATCAATCAGATTCAATAGAAGATTACGAACCCTATTTAAAAGCAACCCAATTAGTGGTTAGTGATCATCAGAAGTTTGTAGATCAGGTTTGTGAATGTTTCCCAGATCAGGCGTCAAAAGTTCGACATATGGCGCCCTACGATACACGACTTTCTCTAGGGATGAGTCAACGTGTAAAAGAATCAAAAATCTTTTATCAGATCGATTTAGACCAGTTGGATATGGATGCCATTTATCAAGTATTGGCATTTGTAGCTAAATATCCTAGAACGAAGGTGTTATTTGGTTGTTTCAATGCCCAGCATGCTGACTTTGAAACTTTTAAAAAAGGAGTAGAAGACCTCATTTCAAGATCCTTTCGACTAGATGATTTTATATCTATTAAAGAAAGTCAGGGAGCTGAAAACAAGCTAGTAGAAAATCAAGAAATGGAGTATCGTTTTGACTTTGTAAACCTTCTTGATGAAACAACTTTGATGAGGGAATTGGAGTACACACGTCTGATTGTTGATCTGAGTCCGGAGCCTCATCGATACACCCAGCTTGCTGGTATCAGCGCAGGGATCCCTCAGATAAATATTGTAGCTTCTGATTATGTTAGTCACTTAGAGAATGGTTATATTTTAGAACAATTAGAAGACTTTGAGGAAGCCGCATACTATTATCTAGGTCAATTAAAACATTGGAATCAGGCTTTAATTGCTGCAATTGATAAGATCAGAGAAAATACAGGGGATCGCTTTGTCGCAAAATGGGAAAATGACTTGAAGGAGAAATAGAATGTCTAAAGTGACTATTTTGCAAATTGGACGTGAAAATTGGATGAACCGGTTAGAGCCTCCAAAAAATATAACATGGATCTACCTGCGTGCCGGGCTAGCGAGTGATATTAAGGCACGAATGAAGCAGGGAAAAATAAAAAGTTTTGATGCTGTTTTAGTAGATGATCCGCTTGCTTTGTGGCTGTTATCGGATTTACGTGATTATTTGGCCCCCTATACTGTTTTCTATGATGAAACTATCAAAATTGTCGATCCGCGTGTAGAACAATTTACAAAAGAGGTGTGTGCAGTACCAACTGACTTCTCTCATCCTCAGGAACTCCTTTGGATCTTGCCAAAGGCGCTATTTTCAGGTCAGTATGGTGATAAACTGTTTCCTTTCCAAATTCAGGTACAACCACGATTTAAAGGGAAGGTAACCTATAATGGTCATGAGAATATGTGCCTTGAAGGAGACTATGGTTCTTCTTTTAAACCCCTATTAAATTGGTCTTATAATATACGAGTCGATAAAGATAGACCTGTCGAATTGTGGTTGGAGTTTGAAAAAGAAGAGACCTGTCAGTGTCAGCTGATTTTAAGAGTGATTCCAGAAGGTGCTGTTACCGATATTGCAAAGACGGTCATTGTCAGTGAAGAAGAGATGCGTGAAGGCGCGATTGTTCTAGACCAAGAGATGACCTATATGATATCTGCAACTCTTGAAGCCAAGGGGCAAGGGCGTCTCATAGTTGGAAATCTTCATCAACGTTGGACACGATTCCAATTTGGGAAGTACTTATTAGGAGGAGGCATCTTACATGATCGTTACCGTCAAGAATTGAATTACTTCTTTCATCCAGGAGATTTCAAGCCACCCTTATCCGTGTATTTTGCAGGTTTTCGCCCGGCAGAAGGTTTCGAGGGGTATTGGATGATGCGTTCGATGGGGACTCCCTTTCTTCTATTTTCAGATCCCCGATTACTAGGTGGGGCATTTTATATGGGGAGTGATGAGTTAGAACAAGGTGTACGAGATACCATTCAGCACTATTTGGATTATTTGGGATTTGATCAGGACCAACTGATTTTTTCTGGAATGTCAATGGGGACTTATCCCTCTATGTATTATGGTGCTGATTTTGAGCTACATGCCATTATTGTTGCAAAGCCTCTTACAAATATAGGAACGATTGGAAATAGAGCACGGTTGTTAGCACCGGAAGTCTTTCCAACAGGAATTGATGTCCTTCATATGCAGACAGGTGGTTTAGAAAATGCTGAGGTTCAAGAACTGGATAACCGTTTTTGGGACAAGTTTAAGCAGGCAGATTTTAGCAATACAACCTTTGGACTTTCTTATATGAAGGATGAAGATATGGATCCAACTGCCTATGACGATTTGACCACTGCACTTTATTATTCAGGTGCTAAAATCCTCAGCAAGGGAACCACAGGACGACACAATGATGATTCGACCACTGCGACAACCTGGTTTATCAATTTTTATCGAATGATACTAGAAAATGATTTTGGAAGAAAAGGATAGAGATGACATATATGAAAACACCTCAAATTTTATGGGGAGCGAATATGAGAACCTATATGCATGGTTCACAAGTTGAACAATTTCAAGATGGTTCGGTTCATTTTTATAATCCTTTAGTGGCTTCAGGAACGGAGATACATTCTTGGACTGCCATACAAAATTATCAAGGAAGTCGGACCCAGCCAGTCTTGCCTTTATTGAAAAAAGGTCAGACCTACCGACTAGATGCTTTTTATACGACGGTTCCACAAGACTCGGTTTATCTCAAAGTAAGTTTTTGGGATCGCTATGATAAGGAAGTGAAACAAATTATTGAAAAGAGTCATTCGGTGACATTTGTCTACCCTAAGGAAGCCTATTATTATAGTATTGCTTTGTTGAGTGCAGGCGTGCTGGAGTTGAACTTTAAAGGGATGGGCATTGAAGAAGTAGGTGATGGACATGTTTAAACGTTTAAGACCGATGAAATCTGTCAAAGAATTACTTCACCAAGTCAATAGTTGGGCTGAGCAGATCGAACCATTAACAGATCAACAATTAAGGGACAAGACGATTACCTTTAAAAAGCGACTGGAACAAGGTGAAACGTTAGATGATCTGTTGCCAGAAGCTTATGCAGTGGTCCGTGAAGCCGATCGGCGTGTTTTAGGGATGTTTCCTTACGATGTACAGGTCATGGGAGCTATTGTGATGCACCAGGGCCATATCGCTGAGATGAGTACTGGTGAAGGAAAAACGTTGACAGCCACCATGCCTATTTATCTAAATGCTTTGACGGGTGAAGGGGCTATTCTTGTCACAACCAATGAATACCTAGCCAAACGTGACGCGGAAGAGATGGGACAGGTCTATGAGTTTCTAGGCTTATCTATCGGCGTTCCATTTGCACCAGATGGAGAAGATCTGGAAGCATCAGATAAACGTGCGATTTATGCATCTGACATTATCTATACGACGAATAGCGGTCTCGGATTTGATTACTTAATTGATAATCTGGCATCGAATGAAGAAGGGAAATTTTTACGTCCATTTAACTACGCGATTATCGACGAAGTTGACTCGGTTTTATTGGATAGTGCTCAAACGCCATTAATCATTTCGGGATCTCCTCGTGTACAATCAAATTATTATGGCATGATCAATACCCTTATGACCACAATGGTTGAAGGGGAAGACTACATCTTTAAAGAAGAAAAAGGTGAGGTTTGGTTGACAGAAAAAGGTGCTCATTCAGCAGAGGCTTATCTGGGAATTGATAATCTTTATGCCAAAGATAATGGAGAATTTGCTCGACATCTCATCTATGCATTAAGAGCTCATAAACTTTTTAAAAGAGATAAAGACTACATCGTTCGCCAAGGAGATATGGGAGCAGAGGTTGTCCTACTTGATCGAGCAACAGGTCGCCTTATGGAGTTGACAAAATTACAAGGTGGGCTCCATCAAGCGATTGAAGCAAAAGAGTTAGTCAAACTTTCTCCCGAGACGCGTGCGATGGCTTCCGTTACTTATCAGAGTCTCTTTCGAAAATTCAAGAAGATTTCAGGAATGACTGGGACCGGGAAGACAGCTGAGAAAGAATTTCTAGATACATTTGGAATGCAAGTCATTCAGATTCCGACCAATCGTCCCAAACAAAGGGTAGATTACCCAGATAATCTCTATGTGACCTTGCCAGAAAAAGTTTATGCTTCTTTAGAGTGTATTAAGACCTACCATGCACTTGGCAATCCTCTTCTCATTTTTGTTGGATCTGTTGAGATGTCTGAACTTTATTCGAATTTGCTCCTCCGAGAAGGAATCGCTCATAACCTCTTAAATGCCAATAATGTTGCCAGAGAAGCTGAGATGATTGCGGAGTCAGGTCAGATGGGTGCTGTTACGGTTGCGACTTCTATGGCCGGAAGAGGGACCGATATTAAATTGGGCCTTGGGGTAGCAGAGTTGGGTGGTCTTGTGGTCGTTGGGACAGAAAGAATGGAAAGTCAACGGATCGATTTACAAATCCGCGGTCGTTCTGGACGTCAGGGAGATCCAGGAATATCGAAGTTCTTTGTGTCCTTAGAAGACGATGTCATCAAAAAATTCGGGCCTGAGTGGGTACATAATTTTTACAAAGATTACAATGTGGATGATCGTGTTCATTATCAGGAATTAACAGGGCGTCGTTACCGTAGATTGGTTGAAAAAGCTCAAAGAGCAAGTGATAGTACAAGCCGTTTTTCACGGCGTCAGACATTAGAATACGCTGAGTGTATGAATATCCAGCGGGAGTTAATCTATGGACAACGTGACCACTTGATTTATCAGGACCAAGACTTGAATGAGACCATAGATGCTGTCCTTCATGACTATATAGAAAATGTCGTAAAAGAGGGAAGCCTAACAAAAAAGGAAGATTTGTATCACTTTATTCTCAACAATATCAGTTTTCAAATTGATCAAATACCAGACAATCTTGATTTACTAGATGAAAGAGCGGTTGCTTCTTTGATCTATCATTTCGCGTATGAAGAATTAAATCGGAAAAAAGAACTCTTAGAAGCTTTTGACCTTGTTCGCTATTTCCAATGTTTGGCGATGTTAAAAGCGATTGATGATAACTGGGTTGAACAGGTAGACTATTTGCAACAGTTACAACAGGCTATTGGTGGGCAACAAGCAAGCCGCAAAAACCCTATCGTTGAATATTACCAAGAAGCCTTTGCTGGTTTTGAGGCAATGAAATCACAAATCAAAAAAGATATGGTACGTAATCTTCTGCTAAGCCAAATTTTAGTCTCACCAAATGGTGAGATTGTGACCCATTTCCCATAAAAAGAAAGGAAACTATGTCAAAGAAAGATCTATTTCACGAAGAAGTTGAAGGGCGCATGGAAAAATTAAAGCAAAAGCCAATCAAAAAAGAAAAAACGACAACAGGCGAAAGGATTAATAAAATCTTCACCACTTTGTTTGGTTTGGTGATTATCGTCGGTCTTCTCTTTACCTTGCTTGGTTTGTTGAGGTGATTATGGAAGTTTTATGTTTAATCCTATTGATTGTTTTAAGTGTTCTACTAATTGTATTGATTACACTACAGCCACGGCAAACACAGATTTTTTCTAATGATGCTATGAGTAATATCGGAAAAGGTAGTTACTGGTCAAGCCAGCCTTTACTAAAGATCGGGACCTTGGTGACGAGTTTAGCTCTTTTAGTGTTACTACTTTTCCTGATGATTTTCGTTTACAATTAGTGGTCAAGTTAAGATTGAGTCAGAGAGTGGGACAGAAATCGGTAATTCGTTAGAATTCGATTTCGTCGTCCCACCTCCGCACAGTTGAGTAGGGCTGTAAAAGCTGATGAAATCAGCGTAGTAGAGCCCACTCAACCACTGCGTCTT
>NZ_JAQFJJ010000022.1:0-26946 GCF_030440005.1 Streptococcus sp. SP1 | reverse complement strand
CCTCCGCACAGTTGAGTAGGGCTGTAAAAGCTGATGAAATCAGCGTAGTAGAGCCCACTCAACCACTGCGTCTTGCTCGACAATCCAAAAATAATTGAGAGGCTAGGACTTTTGTCCCAGCCTCTTTCATTCTATTTAGATTATTTATCTGTAAGAGCAGCCAATCCTGGAAGTTCTTTACCTTCAAGGAGTTCCATAGAAGCACCACCACCAGTAGAGATCCATGAGAATTTGTCTGCACGGCCAAGGTTGATCGCAGCAGCAGCTGAGTCACCACCACCGATGATTGATTTAACGCCTGGTTGTTTCACGATAGCGTCCATCACACCGATTGTACCAGCTTGGAAGTCAGGGTTTTCAAATACACCCATAGGTCCGTTCCATACAACTGTTTTCGCACCAGTCAATTCTTGGTCGAATTTAGCGATTGATTTAGGACCGATATCAAGACCAAGGAATCCTGGATCTACTGCTTCACCTTCAGTGTCTTTCACTTCAGTGTAGTCAGCAAATGCGTTCGCTTCTTTTGAGTCAACTGGCAAGATCAATTTGCCGTTTGATTTTTCAAGAAGAGCTTTAGCCACATCCAATTTATCTTCTTCTACAAGTGAGTTACCGATTTCGATACCTTGTGCTTTGTAGAATGTGTAAGTCATCCCACCACCAATAAGGACTTTATCAGCTTTTTCAAGCAAGTTTTCGATAACACCGATCTTGTCAGATACTTTAGATCCACCAAGGATAGCTACGAATGGACGTTCTGGAGCTTCAACTGCTTCTTTGATGTAAGCAATTTCATTTTCAAGAAGGAATCCAGCAACAGCTTTATCAACGTTTGCAGAGATACCAACGTTAGATGCGTGTGCACGGTGAGCAGTACCAAATGCATCGTTTACGAAGACACCATCTCCAAGTGATGCCCAGTATTTACCAAGTTCAGGATCGTTTTTAGATTCTTTCTTGCCATCAACATCTTCGAAACGAGTGTTTTCAACCAAGAGAACTTGTCCATCTTCAAGAGCGTTAACAGCTGCTTCCAATTCAGCACCACGTGTAACACCTGGGATAAATTTCACTTCTTGACCCAATTTAGCAGCCAAGTCAGCAGCTACAGGAGCAAGTGATTTACCTTCTTTATCTGCTTCTTCTTTTACACGTCCAAGGTGAGAGAAGAGGATTGCACGTCCACCTTGTTCAAGGATGTACTTGATAGTTGGAAGAGCTGCAGTGATACGGTTATCGTTAGTGATCACGCCATCTTTTACAGGAACGTTGAAGTCAACACGAACGAGAACTTTTTTCCCTTTCAAGTCAACGTCTTTAACAGTCAATTTTGCCATTAGATATGACTCCTTCTTTTTTTAATACATGATAATTATATCACAAAAGCTGTAAAAGAGGTAGAAAAATCCAATGCTTTTCCCCTCTTATTGACAGTCTATCCCGGAAACCCTATAATAGGGATAAAAAGGAGATATAAATGAAAGAAGGATTATCTACTCAACAAAAAGAAGCCGACAAAGATTTAAATATCTTGGCACTTTTCACCTTGCTTCCACTGATGGGCTTTCTAGCTTTTCAGGAGCCAATCATCAACTTCAGTAGAAGTCCAGACCATTCTCTCTGGATTCGCTTAATCGTTCTCGCACTTTGTCAATTTTCTGTAGCTGGCTTGGGAACTAGTGCTGTCCTTATTCGTCGAAAAGAAAGCATACAGAAATATGGATTGGTTAAGAAAAAATTCTTTCCAACTATCCTTCAAACAGTTCTTATTGCCTTACCTCTTCTCATTTTCCTCATCGCTTCAGGTCAGGTTCATTCCTATCTTCCTTTTCAATCCATCCTCCTAACAAAAGAAGTCTTATCCAGTCCCTTCCCAACCAATTTCGTGGGCTATCTTCTCATTTCTCTTATTTGGGGATTCTGGGAGGGCTTTAATTATGTTGTGATTGCCCAAAAAATCAATCTCCGCTATCCTCAGTACGTAAAAGGAGTATGGAATCTAGGAGCATTTGTTTGTGCTTTGATCTGCTTGCTTATCCACGGGATGATTGGTTTTGACTCATTGTCCCTCTTGCAAGAAGGAACTGTTTTCATTCTAATTTATGGAATGCTTCTAGTTCAGAGACGTACAGGAAATGCTTGGGGCTGTATTCTTATTTTTATCCTCCTTTGGAATGCCTTTTAATATTCTCAAAATAAGATCAAACCTCTCTGGTTTTCACCAGAGAGGTTTTTTTGAGAGTGACTTTTTAAGTGAACGAAAGAATTCTGTAAAAGACTTACTCTTCTTTCTTCTTACCAGCCAAGAGGAAGCCGCCTAAGGCTGCTAGGAGAACAGCTTCAGCTGCAAAGGAAGCTTCTAGGCTAGCCGTATTTGGCAAGTGTTCCGATTGACTTTCTTTGCTTGCATCTTTTGTTTCTTGCTGAACAGTCGGCTGTGAGTTTACTCCTTGGTGGGCACTTAACAACTGATGGATCTCTTGATCGACCATATCCTTGTGATCTTCCTCTTGATGACTCGCTTGAGTAGAAGTCGTTGGGGGCAACTGATCCACTTGAGAAGGCTCTGTAGGCTTCAATGGATTAGCTGGATCTGGAGTCACTGGGGCAGCTGGTTGGACTGGTTGATTTGGTTGAGCCGGTTGAACAGGCTGATCTGGTTTAGCCGGTTCCTCTGGTTGGATCGGTTGGTCTGGTCCTTCCGTTTTGGCTGGCTTATAGACAATCGCATAGTGGGTAAAGTGAGGAGCGGTAAAGATGACCACATCTCCAACTCTCTCAAAGGCCAAGGATTGAGGAGCTTGACCTTCAGGGAAGAAGAGAACTTGCTCCACTTCTTTATCCTTATCCACAGGAATCTTCACAAGGGATGGATGGTGGGTATCGATATCCTGACCACTTGCATCCACGCCTTCAATATCAAAGACGATTCCTTCTCGGCCCTTCAGCTCTTCTTTTTCTACCTGATTGGCTTCAACTTTTGCGACTTTTAGTCCTTTGACAACGGTTGGCTCTAAGTTGGAGAATTGAACTTCGACTCCAGTCGCAGAGTCTACAAAGACCGCTGGCTTATCTTCTTTCAGGAGCGCAATCAAGGTCTCTAGACCGGTCTTAGCTGTTTCAAGCGCTTCAGGAGTGAGTTCTGAAGAAGCTAGAAGCTCTTTATTTTTCTCAATCAGTGCCTGCAAAGCCTCACCAGAAGGGTGATTTGGCTTGCTTGCTAATAGAGCGGTCGCTTCCTCTGTCAGGGCAGAGAGAGCTTCTTTTTCTTTTGTTAGATTAGCTTGACCATCCAAGGCTTTCAAGAGAGCGGTCAATTGGTTCAACTGCTCATTAACTTGATCTTGTGTACTGGTATCATGCTCTTTCAAGACTTTTTCAGAAGCAGCCATTCCAGCCAGCAAAGCTTCTTTGACTTCAGGAGTCGCAAAAGTAAAGTCTACTTTGGCTTTTGCAGCTTCAGCTTCAGCCAATTTTTGCTTGAGGTATTCATCGTTGAGAGCTGGTTTTGGATTGACGAGGACATCAAAGCTTGTGCTAGCTCCTTTGTAATGGACAGTGAGGGTTTGACGACCTTCCTTGGTCGTATCAAAGCCAGTTACTTCCACACCTTCATCTGTCAAGGCATGCGTTTCGGTCGTTTCATCTTCAAAGACGACTGTAAAGCGTCCGCCTTCTTTCTCCAATGCTTCTCCGACAATATATTCCACTTTTGGTTTGTCGGTCAATTCTAGACCAGCAACTGCTTTTTCACCCGCTTCCTCTGCACTGACCACAAAAACAGTGAGAGTCTTATCCAATTTCTGACCAAGGTAAGAAACTTCTAGGTGTTGTTCTCCAAGCTTGCTACTATCAAAGCCATGAATCTCTACACCTGAGTTGGTGAGGTTGACCAGTTGATCTGCTTGGCCATCTTTATAATGAACACGGAGTGTTGCTCCTTTCAAGGAAAGAGCATCCCCTTCCCGGTAGACCTTCTTGGTCAAACCATCTTCAAATTGAAGTCCCGCAATTTCTTTATCATTTTTTGGAACCTCGATCGCCAAAACATTACTGATATCTTTACCAGGTTCTTGCGCACGATAGTATAGAAGAGATGGAGTTGATTCAAAAGCAAACGGTTTAAAGATGAGATTTCCAGCTTGATCAGCTGTCATAGTCGTAATTGGACTGGTCGCTTCTTTATCCGCATAAAGAGTCAGAGTAGTATTAGCTGGAACATCTTTGAAGCCGACTTGGACAAAATGATTGCCTAGGTTTTGCGCTGCAGCATGTTTCATCGGGATGTTGACCGTTTCAGTATCTAGACTTTCATACATCTTCCAGTTGTAAATCCGGATGGCTTGCCATGGGGTGCCGTTATCTGCTGTAATGACATGGAGACGCCAGTCTTGAGCCTTGATCGGATGATCAAGTGTAATGTCGGACACATGGGCTTTATTGCCACGAACTTCCTTGGCGAGCTTCCATTCACCCGCTTCGTCCTTGTAGTAAAGGTCGAAGTCACGGGTATTCATCTTGCCATCATCAACAGATTCCCCACCAGCACCGGCATGGTCCATGACCCAACGAACAATGGTCCGAGGTTGTGTCAAGCGGATATCGACGGTTCCACTCAATTGAGCAGAAGACCATTTATCTGAAAGACTGGTAATGGTCCCATTTAACATGCCTTCAATGCCTTCACTACCATCCGCATCTGGGAAGCTCGAACCGATCACTTTGGCTCCAATGACTACGTTTGGTGCTAAAGCTTTTGGTAGGCTGGTATCTGACACTGTCATGCCCCAATCAAAGGCTACAGTTCCCGCATCTGAACGTTGGCCGTTCTTCCCAACTGCCACAACCTTGAGTTCCTGAGTGGTTCCTTCAGCACTTGCTGAACGGCTAACTTTTGGTAGATAGACGGTTGTCGCAGAAGACCCTGTTAAGAGACGCCAGTTATCGCCATCTTTTTCATAGACTTCATAATAATCCGCATCTGCTACCCCTTTAAAATTGAGAACTGCTTCTGCTTCTTGCGCATTTTGTAGACGTTTTGCTCGAACGGTTACTTCTGCTGGAGTCGCTGGTTTCTCTTGGTTTGACGTAATCGACAATTGGCCGAGATTAAATTTGTAGTCTTTAACATCCGTATCATGGTCAAAGAACATCTTCACAGCATAAATGGTCTTGCCAGCCAAACTTCCTAAATCAAAGGTTTGAGTGGACCAATCTGCACTCGGTGTTAATTCTTTCCATTCGTATTCGGAGTAGTCTTCTTTGGTGGCAACAGCTACCCAAGCAGCTGCTCCGACCCCACCTTTATGACTGACGCTCAATTTTGTCGTTTCTGTCACAGGAATCTTGGTCGAATAGAGCATGACATTTTGATTGCTATTGGCTTTTAAATCTCCTTCAAAGGCTAGAGAATTTCCTCCATTGTAGGCTTGATCAAAATCATAACGACCTTTCAATGGTGTACTATCTTCACTATGCTCTACCCACCAACGCCATGTTGGAAGGTAGCCAGAAACAGAACGGTAGTTCCACTCCCCTTCTTTAGAAATCTTGCCATCCACAAACCAGTGTTTTCCGTGTCCAGTATTGAAGGAAGTATTGAAATCTTCACTTGTAATAGGAGTTTTGTCCACTACTAGATTGGACATACCGTACCAAGATTGGTCTGCTGGTTTTCCTTTAGTCGGATCACCTTGGAAACCTGTCCAGAATAGATCTTCATGGGTATGGTAACCTTCACCAGTCTTTCCTAGCCCTGTAATCGTATCTGGCGCATAAAGACCAAGAGATAGACGCAACTTGCCATGTTCATCTAAAATGGCATTCCAGTCTACATTAGTCTTATAAGAGCCTCCTTTTTGGAGCTCAAGTCCAGCTAGAACATCATAAGGATTGCGGTTAATCCATTTGGCTGTACTGATGGAATAATCCACTTCTGATTTGCCCCAGTTAAAGTTAGCAAAGAAGGTATCAACTGGATTTTCCCCATTTTCTGGCTGCATGAAATTGTAGTTGTATTCTCCCAGCGCATTCTCATGGTAACGGCCATATTCATAGGTCATAGCATCATACCAGGAATACTTAATCGGATAGTTCAGACTCTTCGCATATTCCTTGGTATAAAGAAGAAAATCTCTCAATTTTGGACCCAATGGTTCTACAAGATTTCCGGTTGTTTCTTGGTTGATAAAGTAACCATCAAAGCCATAGTACTTAGCAAGTTCGACTAATTTACGGGCGATCGGGAAAGTTTTAGAGCCTTCACTATCTTCTTTCAAGGTTTCTGCAAAATGTTCTTGATCCTTGATGCTGCTAGACCAGTTATAAAAGATTGTTCCATAAATAGGAACCCCATTTCGGTGGGCAGCATCGATCACATCTGCTGATGGAACCAGCCCTTCCCAAAAGACCATGGAGTCCAAATATTGCCAGTAATCAAAAGCATAGGCCTTAAACTCTTCCCCGCCGACAGACGCATGATCCTTGGCTTTGGAGTTCATGTTTGACAGCGCTTGGATCTTCGCTTCAGGGTTGGCTTGTTCATTAATTTGTTTCCCTTGAAAACGACTCGCAAGTGGGACGCTTGCTCTGTTCATATCGTCATCCACTCGTTTTCCTGGTTCCCACTTCAAGAGATCGTCCCATGTATCGAACTTAACTTCTTTAGGTCTTAATTGTTTTTCTTCATTGGTTGGTAAATCAGCCACTTTTTCAGCAGTAGCTTTCGGTTTTTCAGTCTCTGAAACAGCTGGATGATCTGCAGTCGTCGAGCTAGCTTCTGTACTTGTAGGACTAGCCTCTGGAGTGACCGCTTCTGTGGCCGGTTTTGCAGGATCAGCCGTAGGAAGTGCCGCATCTGCAGTATAGACGCCAGCTCCTCTCACTAGATGATTGACATCTTCAGTCGCTACTGAAGAGGTTTCCAAGGGTTGTTCACTAGTAGAAACCGTCTCATCTGCAGAGACAGCGCCTGTTCCTAAAAATGCCAATCCAATCAATGCGGAGCAAACTCCCACACTGAATTTTCGTATACTAAATCGTTCTTTCTTTTCAAATAGATGACCTTTCATCTCGACCTCCTTGTATGGTTTTTTTCTTTTTCTTGAGCGATTTCCATTGTCTCCTTTCTCCACGACCTGCAATCGCTTTCATTTCGTTGTATTAGAAATCTCCAATCAAGAATAGGATACCCTAATCTATTTAGCACTGTCAATCTATTTTAGCAATTCCTATAATATGATGAGAAAGCCCTAAAAAAAGTACAAAAAAAGAGGAGGTTTCCCTCCTCTCATCATACGCATGAATTATTTAGCAATTTTTGCGAAGTATTCAAGAGTACGAACAAGTTGTGCAGTGTAAGACATTTCGTTGTCATACCATGAAACAACTTTAACCAATTGTTTACCGTCAACGTCAATAACTTTAGTTTGAGTTGCGTCAAACAATGATCCGTAAGACATACCTACAACGTCTGAAGAAACGATTGGATCTTCAGTGTAACCGTATGATTCGTTTGAAGCTGCTTTCATAGCTGCGTTCACTTCATCAACAGTAACGTTCTTGTCAAGAACAACTACCAATTCAGTAACTGATCCAGTTGGAACAGGAACACGTTGTGCAGCTCCGTCCAATTTACCGTTCAATTCAGGGATAACCAAACCGATTGCTTTAGCAGCACCAGTTGAGTTAGGAACGATGTTAGCAGCACCAGCGCGTGCACGACGAAGGTCACCTTTACGGTGTGGACCGTCAAGGATCATTTGGTCACCAGTGTAAGCGTGGATAGTAGTCATCAATCCTTCAACAACACCGAAGTTATCTTGAAGAGCTTTAGCCATTGGAGCCAAGCAGTTTGTAGTACATGAAGCACCTGAGATAACTGTTTCAGTACCATCAAGAATATCGTGGTTAGTGTTAAATACGACTGTTTTAACATCTGATCCACCAGGAGCAGTGATAACAACTTTCTTAGCACCACCAGCATGCAAGTGTTTTTCAGCAGCTGCTTTAGTAGCAAAGAAACCAGTTGCTTCAAGAACGATTTCTACACCGTCGTTAGCCCAGTCGATTTGTTCTGGATCGCGTTCAGCGGAAACTTTAATGAATTTACCGTTAACTTCGAATCCACCTTCTTTAACTTCCACAGTACCGTCGAAACGACCTTGAGTTGTATCGTATTTCAACAAGTGTGCAAGCATAACTGGATCTGTAAGGTCGTTGATGCGTGTAACTTCAACACCTTCTACGTTTTGGATACGACGGAAAGCAAGACGTCCGATACGACCGAAACCGTTAATACCAACTTTAACTACCATTCGTGATTTCCTCCTTATGAAAATCAAAAAAATTTTTTGTGAAAAGAGTAACTTGACACAGCGCCAAACATCTTTTAACAGTCTCTATTATATACTTTATTGCATTAAAAAGCAACTATTTCCCCACGAAAAGCAAGATTTATCATAGATCACTACCTCTTTTATTAAAGTTTTTCACAAAGTCCTGATCAATACTTTTTATACTTGTACTCACTTTTGGAACAAAGAAAAACTCTTACCGAATGGGAAGAGTTTTTTAGCTTTGGTAAATTAAGCTTCACCTTTAGCTTTTTTAATGATTTCTTCTTGTACTGATTTTGGTACATCTTCGTAGTGGTCAAATACCATCATGAAGGTACCACGTCCTTGAGTTGCAGAACGAAGGACAGTAGCGTAACCGAACATTTCAGCAAGTGGCACATAAGCACGAACGATTTGGCTTGCACCGTGTGCTTCCATACCATCTACACGTCCACGACGAGCAGTTACGTGACCCATAACATCCCCAAGGTTTTCTTCTGGAACAGTGATTGTTACAAGCATCATTGGTTCAAGGATAGCTGGTTGTGCAGTCTTAGCAGCTTCTTTAAGTGCAAGAGATGCAGCGATCTTGAAGGCAGTTTCAGATGAGTCGACATCGTGGTATGAACCATCGTAAAGCTTAGCTTTCACGTCAACCATTGGGTAACCAGCAAGAACACCGTTCGCCATAGATTCTTGAAGTCCTTTTTCTACTGCAGGGATGAATTCACGTGGAACCACACCACCGACGATCGCATTTTCGAACTCGAATCCTTTACCTTCTTCGTTTGGAGTAAATTCGATCCAAACATCACCAAACTGACCTTTACCACCAGATTGACGTTTGAAGAATCCACGTGCTTGTGTAGAAGCACGGAATGTTTCGCGGTAAGATACTTGAGGGGCACCAACGTTAGCTTCAACCTTGAATTCACGTTTCATACGGTCAACAAGGACATCCAAGTGCAACTCACCCATACCAGAGATAACTGTTTCACCAGTTTCAGGGTTTGTTTCAACGCGGAATGTTGGATCTTCTTCAGCCAATTTTTGAAGGGCGATACCCATCTTGTCTTGGTCTGCTTTAGATTTAGGCTCAACCATCAATTGGATAACTGGTTCTGGAACTTCGATTGATTCAAGGATAATTTTTGCTTTTTCATCTGTCAATGAGTCACCAGTTGTAGTATCTTTCAAACCAACGGCAGCAGCGATATCTCCAGAGTATACTGTTTCGATTTCTTTACGAGTGTTGGCGTGCATTTGAAGGATACGTCCGATACGTTCACGTTTACCTTTAGAAGTGTTCAATACGTATGAACCTGAGTTCAAGACACCTGAGTAAACACGGAAGAATGTCAAACGACCTACGAATGGGTCAGTCATGATCTTGAAGGCAAGAGCTGCAAATGGCTCTTCATCAGATGCTGGACGTTCTTCTTCTTCGTCTGTATCTGGGTTTACACCCTTGATTGCAGGGATATCAAGTGGGCTTGGAAGGTAGTCAAGGACTGCATCCAACATCAATTGAACACCTTTGTTCTTGAAGGCAGAACCACAAAGTACTGGGTAGAATTCAACGTTGATTGTAGCTTTACGGATACCAGCTTTCAATTCTTCGTTAGTGATTTCTTCCCCTTCAAGGTATTTCATCATCAAGTCTTCATCAGTTTCAGCAACTGCTTCAACCAATTTTTCACGGTATTCTTGAGCTTGTTCAAGGTATTCAGCTGGAATATCTTCTTCAAGGATATCTGTACCAAGGTCGTTCGTATAGATTTCAGCTTTCATCTTGATCAAGTCAATGATTCCGCGGAAGTCATCTTCAGCACCGATTGGCAATTGAATTGGATGAGCGTTCGCTTGAAGACGGTCATGAAGTGTGCTTACTGAGTAAAGGAAGTCAGCACCGATTTTATCCATCTTGTTAGCGAATACGATACGAGGAACTCCGTATTCAGTTGCTTGACGCCAAACTGTTTCAGTTTGAGGTTCAACACCTGATTGTGAGTCAAGAACGGTTACAGCACCGTCCAAAACGCGGAGTGAACGTTGAACTTCGATAGTGAAGTCCACGTGTCCTGGTGTGTCGATGATGTTTACACGAGTGTCTTTCCATTGAGCTGTTGTAGCGGCAGATGTGATAGTGATACCACGTTCTTGCTCTTGCTCCATCCAGTCCATTTGTGACGCACCTTCGTGAGTTTCACCGATTTTGTGAATCTTACCAGTGTAGTAAAGGATACGCTCAGTTGTAGTTGTTTTACCAGCATCGACGTGAGCCATGATACCGATATTACGAGTTTTTTCAAGTGAAAATTCGCGTGCCATGAGGTTTGTTTCTCCTATATTTTTTATTTCTATATTCTATTATAACATGATTTAATAAAAACGGATAGGCAGGACCTACCCGTTCTCAGTGTTTTCATGCTAAGTTTTGGTTCCAATTTGTAAGAAGAGTTGAATTGGGTTCAAGAGCTTACGAAGCTTAATTGAACCCGGGCTAAAAGCTCGGAAAATAGATAAGCTTTCCTAGAATCTTCGATTCTTCGTCAAGCTTCCTAATTTTCAGTCGCTTTTTTAACGCCCTCAGTATCTTGATCTTACCAGCGGAAGTGTGCGAATGCACGGTTAGCTTCAGCCATACGGTGAGTATCTTCACGTTTCTTAACAGCTGCACCAGTGTTGTTCGCCGCATCCAAAATTTCTTTTGCAAGACGATCAACCATTGTGTGTTCACCACGTTGACGAGCGATTGTTACCAACCAACGAAGTCCAAGTGTTGTACGACGTTCTGGACGAACTTCAACTGGAACTTGGTAGTTAGAACCACCGACACGGCGAGCACGTACTTCAAGTACAGGCATGATGTTTTCCATAGCTGTTTCGAATACTTCAAGAGCATCGTTCCCAGTAGCTTCTTTAATTTGTTCGAAGGCTCCGTAAACGATTGAAGCAGCTGTACCACGTTTACCATCAAGCATAACGCGGTTGATAAGACGAGTAACTAATTGTGAATTATAAAGCGGATCTGGCAATACATCGCGTTTAGGCGCACGGTTTTTACGACTCATTTCTCTTTATCCCCTTTCCTTATGCTTTTGGACGTTTAGTACCGTATTTAGAACGGCCTTGTTTACGATCGTTTACACCTGCAGTATCAAGTGCTCCACGGACGATATGGTAACGTACCCCTGGAAGGTCTTTTACACGTCCACCACGAAGAAGAACCACGCTGTGTTCTTGCAAGTTGTGTCCGATACCTGGGATATAAGCAGTAACTTCGATCAAGTTGCTCAAACGTACACGGGCAAATTTACGAAGGGCAGAGTTAGGTTTTTTAGGTGTCATTGTTCCAACACGAGTTGCAACACCACGTTTTTGTGGTGAAGAAACGTTTGTTTGAACTTTTTTATGACTGTTGTAACCAACGTTCAAAGCTGGTGATTTAGATTTTTCTACTTTTGATTTACGCGGTTTGCGAACCAATTGGTTAATTGTAGGCATCTACATTCTCCTGTGAATTTTTTTATTTTTGGTGATGATACACTTGGTGACAGCTACCATCTGTGTGTACTTTTGCAACATTTGTCAGCACGTCCCTGTACACTCTTGAGAGACCAAAAGTAAAAAGTACCGTCTATTATTATAACATGACGGCACTTTGTTTGCAAGATCTTTTTTCTGTTTTTTCAAGAAGTCTAAAAGTTAAACTATTGAGCTGTTTGAGACGGAGTTTGCGTCCCTGCATCTACAGTGGGTGTATATTGTTGTTGCTGTTGTGATTGGATTGTCGCGTCTGTCGTGTTCGCTCCTGTATCTGTATTTGAATCTGTTTGATTCTGATGAACAGCCGTTGTGTCTTCCTCATAGGTTAAACCATAATAGTTAGCAATGTATTGGATACGAGCTTCTAGTGATTGTTTTTGAGTTGCATCATTCACTTTCTTAACAGCTGTTTGCGCAGCAGTTACAGATTCTTGACTCGGATTTTTCTCCATTTGGTCTACTGCTTTCTCTGCAGCTTCAATATTTTTCTTTTCTTCCTTCTTTTCTTTTTCTTCCTTTGTTTCCTTTTTCACTGGAAGAGCCCCTGTCTTTTTAGCGGGTTGGATCTCTGTCGTTACTTGGGCTGCCGTATTCTTTTTCACTGTATACAAACCAGCTACTAAAATAAAGGATAAGGCTAAAACAGTCACTAAGCGAATCCACAAAGGGCTGTTATCAAATCGATCTAAGATTCTTTTCACTTTTTGATCCTCCTTTGTATCCTTTAGTCAAAGATATTTCCAACTTCAACATTCAATTTATTTTCTTTCACATCAATATTGGTCACTCGTAATAAGGATTTGTGTTCAAAGAATTCGAGATCTGTTGAAGCATTATCAGCAAAAACAGCTACCCCTGCTAATTCCGAATCGAATTCAGCCAAAAGACTGACCATCCCGTTGATCGTTCCACCGCCTTTTAGGAAATCATCCACAATCAAAACCCGACTTCCTGCTTTTAGACTACGTTTTGAAAGGAACATTTTTTCAATACGGTCGCCACTAGATCCTGAAACATAGTTAACACTGACGGTTGATCCTTCTGTGATTTTTAAATCACGGCGGACAATAACAAAAGGAACATTCAAGACGTTTGCCACTGCATTGGCTAGAGGAACTCCCTTGGTCGCTACAGTCATGACAGCATCAATCTTCTTATTACGGAAGGCTTTAGCAATGATACGGCCGATACGATTCAAAATCTTTGGATTGCTTAAAAGATCAGATAAGTAAATGTAACCCCCAGGAAGAATACGGTCACTTTCAGACAATTGCTTGCAGAGGTCTTGAACGATTTCTTTTGATTCCTCGTCTGAGATAGAGGGCGTAAAAACAACGCCTCCTCCAGCTCCTGTGATGGTTTCAATATTTCCAATTTCCATCTCTTCAAAAGCCCGCTTAATAATCACGATATCTTCTGAGATGGAAGATTTAGCAGACTCATACCTTTCTGCAAAGGTATTGAGGCTGGTCAATTCATAGGGATGGTTGATCAAGTAATTAGAAATTACAACCATCCGTTCACTTCTTCTTAATTTCATTTTCTCACCATGTAGTTTTTTCTATCATTATACCATAAGAAGCGAAAAAAACGAACATTCTGATTTACAGAAGGCCGTTTTTCCCTAATTTTTTTCTTTTTTTTGGAATAGTTTCCGTATTTATCTCTGTTTTTACTGATCGATATTCGGTTTATAGAAAGATCGGTTTTCCATAGCGAAAATCTTGTTGGTCATCTCGCCAGGACCAACCAAACCTAGAGCTGTTGTCATCATCATCATTTCTGCATCCAAATTGTCGATCATATGAATAATCTCTGCTTCCATGATCTTTGGACGAACAGGACTACCGTATTCGAGTAATCCATGGTGACTCAAGATCACATGGCGAAGGACAATTACCTCTTCTTTTTGGTCATCAATCTTCAAGTCTTGCAAGACTTTGGTGATTTCTTCATCTATCAAAGCAATGTGACCAATGAGATTGCCCCGAACAGTGTATTCTGTATTTTCAGGACCCGTCAACTCGATCACTTTAGCCAAATCGTGTAACATAATCCCTGCAAAGAGCAAACTCTTATTCAATTGAGGATAGATATCGCCGATACTATCTGCCAAGCGGACCATGGTCGCTGTATGATAAGCGAGACCTGCTTCAAAGGCATGATGGTTGGTCTTAGCAGCTGGATAGCTATAAAACTCTTTCTCATATTTTCCATAGAGGGCACGGACAATCCGTTGCCAAACTGGATTTTCAATTTTGAAAATCATGTTTGACAGGTATTCATGCAATTCCTTGGGATCTACTGGTGGTTTTTCCTTGAAGTCTGCTGGATTGTTGGGCTCTCCTGCTTGTGGCAAGCGCATATTCAATTGATTAACTTGTGGAGTATTATTGTAGACCTCCCGACGACCAGCCATATGGACCACGCGCCCAGCTATAAAGCTCTCTACATTGTGTGGTTGGGCATCCCATAGTTTGCCTTCGATCGTGCCGGTCTCATCCTGAAAAACAAAGGCTAGATAGTTCTTCCCAGCCCGCGTTTGACGCACTTCTGCTGACTTGATCAAATAGAATCCTTCGAACAATTCATCTTTTTTCATTTGGTTAATTTTGACCATCATCTTCTCCATCTTCTATATATACATCTAGTCCCAGCAGGTCCTCATCGCTTTCGATTTGGCGGAGTGTCCGCTCGATGGCACTGGTCCGTCTGGTTAGCAAATCATCAATATTATTGGAAGCATTCTTTAAATGGCGTTGAGTCTTGGCCAAAATCCCTCCAAACTTATGGAATTCTGATTTGACCGATCCCAACACTTTACTAATATCGTCTGCACTCTTTTGGATGTTGAGCGTTTTAAAGCCAACAGACAAGGAGTTCAAGAGGGCTGATAGCGTACTTGGACCAGCCACCAAAATTTGTTCGTCCCGACGCAAGCGATCGAAGAATTCTGGATTGCGAACCACTTCGGAATAGAGGCCTTCGGTTGGCAAAAAGAGAATTCCGAAATTCGTTGTCGCTGGTGGAAAGAGGTATTTTTGTTGGATATCCTTAGCAAAACGCTTGATACTAGCAAGAAGAGCCTTGCGGTAACGCTCAATTTCCTCTTTCTCTCCTGATTCATAAGCTTCTTCCAGACGATAGTAGTCTTCCAGTGGGAATTTAGAGTCAATAGGCAGATAGACTGGCTCCTCTCCTTGCCCTGGAAGCTTAATGGCATATTCCACGCGCTCACTGGATTGAGGAACGGTGACAAACTCTCGCTCATACTGGGCTGGGGTCAAGATATCTTCAATGATTTGGCCCAGTTGCAATTCGCCCATAATCCCACGCGTCTTGGTATTGGAGAGAACTTTATTAAGGGTTCCGACATCCCGCGCCACCGTCTGCATTTCTCCCAACCCTTTGTTGACCGACTCCAATTGTTTTGAAACCGTCTCAAAGGAGGTCTGCAAACGGTGTTGCAAGGTTTTCTCCAATTTTTCTTCTACCGTTTGGCGCATCTGTTCTAGCCGCACTTCATTGGACTCTTGGATCTGGCGCATGCGCTCATCTGTTTTGTCCCGATTTTTAGTAAAGTGCTCATTCATCTCAGCGCGCAGAGCCGTCGTCTGCTGGTGGATCTCCACTCGCATCTCGGTCAAGCGATCTGTCAGGGCGATCTCTAACTGCTGATTGGTAATCTGGCTTGCTTGTCTTTCTTTTTCAAAACGATAGTCCAACTGGTCTGTCAAATGATCCTCGTGGTCTTCCAGCATCTCTCGTAAAGCCGGTCTTGTATCATCTGACCGTTGCAAGAAATAGATGAGGAGGCCCAGATTGAGCAGGCCAATCAGAAGCAGAATGATATTCATATTAACCTCTGTCTTTACTATAAACAATGACAAGATAGCCACGATCAAGACTCACTTGAATCGGTTGATCCAAAAATTCATTGGAGCCATACATGGCCTTCAAAAAATAATTCTCCTGATGGAGCGGATACTTGGCCCCTGTGATCTCTAAGTGGCCTTCTCCGACAGGCATAAAACCAACATAGGACATGGCTGGATCTGGCTGAATCTCATGGCAACCAGCTGGTCTGTAGATCAAGCGATTTTGACCATCGACTAATTGAATCTGCTCCATATAGGGAGTTAGGTCTGGATCGGTCGGCAAAAAGATATTGGACAAGAAGTGATCCAAGCGACCGCCAAAGGCACCATAAATGGTGACAGCAGCATCTGGATAGGCCTCAAAGACCGCTTTCAAGGCCAATTCCAAATCCGTATCGTTCTTTTCAGGGACGGATTGAACAACCTGCTTGGCTTGGGTTCGGATCTGGCGCAAATCGGTCTCAGAGACAGAATCGAAATCCCCCACAGCTATATCTAAAGGCAGACCTTGTTCCAGTAACTTCAAACAGCCACCATCAACGCCTACATAAGCGTCATGATCTCTTGGCAAGAGCGTGCTGTCACCTCCTGCCAGTATTGCGATGTTACCCATTTACAGCATCTCGGAGCGTTTGTACGCGCTCATTGACATCTCCATTAAAGACATAAGAGCCTGCTACAAAGACATTGGCCCCGGCTTCTTTGGCTTGGGAAATACTTTGGTCATCAATTCCACCATCCACTTCGATATCAAAGTCTAAGCCTTTTTCTTCACGAAGAGCGGCTAATTCGCGCACCTTGTCCATGGTTTCAGGCAAGAAGGCTTGGCCACCGAATCCTGGATTAACGGTCATGACCAAGACTTGATCCACCAAGTTCAAGACATGTTTGATACTGTCTACAGGAGTCCCTGGGTTGATCACGACACTAGCCTTCACACCCGCTTGACGAATTTTTTGAAGAGCTCCGTGAATATGGGGAGTAGCTTCTACATGGATGCTGATGATATCAGCTCCTGCACGGGCAAATTCTTCGATATGGTGTTCGGGATTGGTGACCATCAAATGGCAATCAAAGACCAACTTGCTATGTGGACGCATGCTCTCTACGACACCAGCTCCAAAGCTGATATTGGGCACAAAATGGCCATCCATGACATCGATATGGGCATAGTCAGCTCCAGCTGCTTCTATGCGTTTCAATTCACTTTCAAAATTGGCATAATCGGCACTCAAAATTGAGGGGGCTAATTTCATTGTTTTCATTCTTGTATTGTCTCCTATTTTGGCATTTTTTTCGAAACTTTTTTATAGGTTTCGCGACGATTTTCAATCTCACTTAAAAATTGCAAGTAATCCTCATAACGGAAAGTCGCAATTTCCTCTCTTTCAACGGCTGGTTTCACCGCACAAGCTGGCTCATGCGTGTGGGTACAGGTACGAAATTTACAAGAGTGGCTCACGTCGGCGATCTCTGGGAAGGCTTGATTTAAGTCTTCACTGGTCGTCACTTCATAATCAAGGGAGGAGAAGCCAGGCGTATCTGCGATCTTTCCTCCATTTAAATGGTAAAAGCTGACAGCTCGAGTCGTGTGTCGACCGCGCCCCAGACTATCTGAAATCTCACCCGTTTCAAGCTCCAGATCCGGAGCAATTTTATTGAGCAAGGTCGATTTTCCTACACCGGTCTGTCCCATAAAGACTGTGGTTTGATTGGTCAAAAGGGGCAAGAGTTCCTCAATCGACAAGACAAAATCATAGCCAATAGCCTGGTAGATTCCTTGGTAGTAGTGGATGTCTTCCATATCTTCTAACAAGTCCAGTTTTGAAATATAGACAATGGGATGAATCCCCTTATGCTCCAAAAGAACCAGAAAACGATCTAAAAGATTGGCGTTGAAATCCGGTTCCTTAGCTGACATGATGACTACTGCCTGATCAATATTGACAATAGGAGGGCGCACGAGGCTGTTTTTTCGAGGCGCAATGCTCAAAATGTAGCCTTCTGAATTCTCTTCAGCAGAGAACTCCACCTGATCCCCCACGTAAGGAGTCTGTCCTTTTTTTCTAAAATTTCCACGAGCCCGTGTCTGGTAAATGTGCCCGTCTGACTCCACGTAGTAGAAGCCAGCCAAGGCCTTGACGATGGTTCCTTGCAAATCGCACTCCTTTGAGTTTAATACTCCTATTATACCAAAAAATGAGAAATAAGGCTGGAATGCTTGATAAGAAAATCTGGAACTAGTTTCAGCAATTTTTTTAAGGATAATAAGGAGAGAACTTGCAACCGCTTCCAAATTTAGGTATAATAAATGTGAAAAACATTCATAAATAAGTTGCATGTGGGAAGCTAGAGACAAGCATGATAGAAAGGAAGTGAAGACCAGAAACGCACCTTGTTTCAACGCTCACTTGGCTGAACAAAAAATTTTTCTTTGTTCTACGTTTTTAGATGGAGGTTCTTTATGAGTCTTTCTTTTCTTTCTAAAGAGAATCCCTTGATTGCTAATATCAAAAAGGGAAAATTTCTGACACCCTGGTTTTTGGCTCCGTTTATTCTGTATTACATCACAGAGTACATGTCCCCTGTTAGTACGGCATCGACTAGCTTCTTTCTCAATAAGCAACACTGGATCCCAGACTGGTGGAATATCCTTGACCTTTGGTCCTTCCTCTATACCATCATCGCCTTCTTCCTTTGGGTTCGCTTGATTGAAAAACGGCCTATTCGAACCATGGGATTTTCCAAAGGAAATGGGCTTTCCGAGTTTGCAAAAGGTTGCCTTGTGGGAGGCATCATGATCACAACAGTCTTGATCGTCTTTTTAGTCACAGGAAATGCCACATTCCATCGCATTCAATTTAGTATGCCATTTCTTGTATCTTGGATTTTGGTCTTGATCGGCTATATTTTCCAAACTGCGGCAGAAGAAATTTATATCCGTGGTTGGTTGATTCCAACTATCTCCTACCATACCAATGCCCTTCTAGCTATCCTCATCTCAGCTACTATGTTCTCCTACTTTCATATGAATAACAACGGTGCTTCTTGGTTCTCTACTGTTCATCTCTTCTTCTTTGGGGTCTTTACAGCAGTCTATGCCCTAAAACGCGGGAATATTTGGGGACCTTGTGGCTTCCACTTTGCCTGGAATTTCCTGATGGGAAATGTCTATGGTTTTCATGTCAGTGGCTTTGACAGCGAATCATCCTTGATGTACTTCACAACTTCAAATCACACCTTGATCACCGGTGGTGAATTTGGTCCTGAAGGGGGTATCCCGGGATTAGTGGTCTGCATCTTAGCTCTTTTATGGGCCATCTTTATCCTCAAAGATACCTCTAAGGAGCAAGATAGCCTATATCCTGCGCCATTGAAATGATCTATTGATAAAGGAACAGGAGCCACCTGTAGGCTCCCTGTTCCTTTTTTTCCTTGGCATTTTTCCTAAAAAGTGTATAATAGAACTATGCGGAGGTGGTGGAACGGCAGACACGCATGCTTCAGGCGCATGTGCCCTTTCGGGCGTGAGGGTTCAAATCCCTTTCTCCGCATCTTGGAAAGGTGGCCCAGCTCGGTACGGCACCGGACTCGAAATCCGGCAAGTGGATTTTATTCACGCGCGGGTTCAAATCCCGTCCTTTCCTTCTATAACAGAAAAGACATGAGTTATGAAGCTCATGTCTTTTCTGTTATTTTATTCCTGCTTCTAGAAGGCCATCTGCTAGGCGAGCGAAGTCTTCTAAGCTAAGAGCTTCTCCTCGTACAGAAGGTTGAAGGCCTGCAGCTTGGATTCCTGCTTCTAGTTTTGCTTTGATATCTTCAGTCTTGCCAAAGCGACTGGTCAAGTTGTTCCAAAGCGTTTTGCGGCGGTGGACAAAGCTAGCCTTGCTGACAGAGAAGAAGAAATCTTCATCCTTGACGGTTACTGCTGGTTTTTCACGACGGACCATCTTGAGGATGGCAGAGTCGACGTTTGGCGCTGGCACAAAGACGGTGCGAGGCACAATAAAGGCTACCTTAGCAGTCATATAGTATTGGACTGCAATGGATAAAGAACCATAAGCCTTGGTGTTGGGCTTAGCTGAGATGCGGTCTGCCACCTCTTTTTGCATCATGACCACAAATTCTTGGAAAGGAATCTTGGATTCGATCAAGTGCATGAGGATGGGAGTTGTGATGTAATACGGAAGGTTGGCCACTACCTTAATCGGAAGGTCTGGGTTTTTAAACTCTGCGATGTACTGGTTGAGGTCTACCTTGAGGATGTCTTGGTTGACAACCGTGACATTGTCAAAATCCCGCAAGGTATCCGCCAAAATGGGAACCAAGCGGTCATCGATCTCAAAGGCCATGACTTCTGCCGCATTTTCCGCCAAGAACTCAGTCAAAGCTCCAATTCCAGGACCAATTTCGATGACATTGACTTGCTTATCAATCTCTGCCGTATCCACAATTTTTTGAAGGATGTTGGTATCGGTCAAGAAGTTCTGACCGAAGGATTTTTTAAAGGTAAAACCGTGACGCTCCAGCACTGCCTTGGTCACGCTATAATCTGCAATTCTCATTTTTCTCTTTTCTCTTTTCTAATCAGTTTAAGAGTAAAGGATCCCCTCTACTTACGTCTTAATAACGGGCCATCGCCTCTTCGACTTGGGCCAAACAAATTCCAAACAACTCCAAGCGTTTGATCAATTGCTTGCCATTGCAGTAGCCGATGCGCAAGGCTTCTCCTAGATATTCCCGTCGTTTGCGACTATCGTTGCCCATCAATAGGCCGAGACGCATCAAGTCAGTCTTTGTGATATCAAAGAAATTCTCATCTTCATAGGAGCCCACAAGTCCAGCTAGGGCTTTTTCTAAGTCTTCAAAACTGGCATGCTCCACTCCCAAGGAACGCCCCTTAGTCTTGGATTTGGGGACTGCTTCGCCACGATTTAAAAAGGCATGTTTGGCCTGGGGCACCTCTTGCATAATGATCTTGCGAATTCGCTCGCCATTATAGTCTGGATCGGTAAAGACAATGACCCCTCGCAACTCTTGCAAGGTAGCAATTCGTTCCAAGTCATCTTGATCGATTGCAGAGCCTCGCGTTTCATAGGTATCCACCTCATAAAAACGACGGAGATTGGCTGTGTCGTCCTTGCCCTCCACGACAATCACTTCTGGTATTTTTCTTTTCTCAGTCAAGGCCAAATACCTTTCTTGCATTGTCATAGGTTGCCTGAGCCACTTCTTCTGTTGTTAAGCCACGTAGTCCAGCAATAAAATCTACCACATAACGAGTGTAGGCTGTTTTATTTTCCCGACCACGTTTGGGAACTGGTGCCAGATAAGGGGCATCTGTTTCAACCAAGATCTTGTCTAACGGAAGTCCGGCCGCAGCTTCTTGGACATCTGTGGCTTTCTTAAAAGTGACCACTCCAGAAAAGGAGATCATCATTCCCAGATCCATGAAGCGTTTGGCTTCTTCTAGACTTCCTGAGAAAGAATGCATGATCCCACCGCGAGGACCGACTCCTTCACTCTTGATGATGGCATAAGTATCTTCTAAAGCATCGCGTGTATGCACCACAAAGGGGAGATCCAAGTCCTTAGACAATTGAATCTGACGACGAAAAACCTTTTCTTGGACATCTTTTGGTGCCGTCATCCAGTGGTAATCCAGACCGATTTCTCCGAGTGCGACGACTTTGGGATGTTTCAACTGTTCAAGTAAATAGGCCTCCACTTCAGGACTATAATCGCCTGCCTCAGTGGGGTGCCAACCCAGCGTGAGATAGAGTTCTGGGTGCTGGTCTGCCAAGACTATTCCTCGCTCAATCGTCGGTTTGTCAAAACCAACGATATTATGGGCTACAACGCCCATTTCCTTGGCCAAATCGAGCTCTTCTTGTTCTTTTCCTGCGAATTCTTCCACATTGAGATGGGTGTGGGTATCAAAAATCTGCATGATCTTCCTTTTCTTCCGAGTTTTTCTTCTTTCTATTATAGCAGAAAGCGCCTCTAAATTCACTTTCAGACAAAACAAAAACCAGTAGTCTCGAGTTTCTACTGGTTTTTAGGTTTTTATCTGAATTACGCAGCCAAAACTTTGCGTCCTTTACGACGACGAGCTGCCAATACGCGACGACCGTTTTTAGTTGACATACGGTTACGGAATCCGTGTTTGCGCGCACGACGAAGTTTACTTGGTTGATAAGTACGTTTCACGATGAATACCTCCTCATAGATTTTGTATTCGTTTAGCCGGCTAGTTGTGATCAGTTACTAAACATACTTTACTATTCTATCGGATTCAACTCTATTTGTCAATAGCTATGGCAAAATTGTTGCAAATACAGGTCGGAGAAAACCTTTCTACACCTGACGGGTTGCCAAGTAATAGGGTTCCAGAGCCACCAGCGCCTCTTGCAACTGATCCAAGATAGCCTCAAGAGAATCATCCTCGACTAAAGAAACATCGTATTTGACGAGGACCTTACGAACCGCTCCTTCTGCTACTGCTTGTGACAGATCATGGCGATTCTTTTCTGTTCCTTCTACCCTTTGACTCTCTCCATTTTTCTGGACGAAATAATAAACCGGCTGAGAGATAGGAAGGACGAGAACCTTATGTTGTTTTTGAAGACTCTGCTCGTCTTTTTTTCGCTCGATAAAGCTCACCTCTAAGGAAACTCCAAAATCAGCTGCATCTCCATAAAGTCTCAAAGCAAACATGGGTTCTGCCATCGTCCCTTCTCCTTTTAGATAGGCCCAAAAATGAGGCCGCAAGACTTGAGCCTGGTTCATCCATTGGCTAGTCCGATCCTGCTCCAAGTAAGGGTGACGCTTCTGAAAGGCTGAGACTAAATCGGTGAATTCCTTACGAGCCGCTTGAGCCAGTGCACGATACTGCTCCATCTCTGGAGCTAGCACCCCTGCCTTTGCTGGTGCCTGGTAGTGAATTCCTTGAAGCTTTAAAAACTCTCGAATCGCTGCAAATGTCATCTGGTTCCTTTCTAAGCCTAACAAAAAGGGAGAAGATCGGCTCAATCCCGTCTCTCCCTCATGGGAAATAATAGCTAGATTATCCTTCGATGTCTACCACCACGTAACGGTTTGGTTCTTCCCCTTCAGAGTAGCTAGTGACTCCTTCCATCTTAGAGACGATACGGTGAATGATTTTCCGTTCACTATTTGACATTGGATCTGTCTGTTGAGCTTGCCCATCTTCGAGAGCACGTGTTGCTAACTTCTGAGCATAGCTTTGAAGAACTTCTGCCCGGTGTTCTACATAGTCATTAACATTAATGGTAATGTAAAAATTCTTTGCATAACGGTTATAGAGGTAATTTTGCGCCAAGAGTTGAAGAGCCTTCAAGACTTTTCCATGATAACCAATCACGCGCCCAGGCTCATTGGTATCAATTTGCATATTGACCGTACGGCGGTTGTGACTGCTTGAAATGATTGCATCGACATCCATTTCATCAACCACTGTTTGAACATAGGCTGTCACATCAGCTACGACTTCTTCGATATTGTAGTTTTCCTCTACCTCGATACCAAGGTTTGAGAAATCAGACTCGCTTGATTCTTTTGTCGCTGGTTCTTTGACTTTCTCAAGGATATGCTCATGCCCTTTTTCTTCAAGAACCGTATTCGCTTCTTTTTCATGTTTGAGAATCTCCGTCTTGATTTCTTCAGAGACGACTTCCCCCTCTTTTTCAACCTTCTTAATCGCAGCAACCACGCGCCCAAGGTCAACGGTTGCTTCGCTCACGGTCTTGACCGGCTCGTTTTGTGCATTAATTTCGTCCGGTACCCCTTTGACAGCTTTTTGATTGGCTTTGACGACCGTTGTTTCTGCAATCGGCTCAATCTCTACTTGGGCTGGCTTCTTCCCAAACAAGCCAAGAAAACCTTTCTTCTCACGTGCTACAACTGTAATATGTGCCTTCATACGGGGAATATCTAAATCGTTCAGGCCTTTTTGAATCGCTTCTTCAACAGTTGCTCCAGTATATAGGACCATATGTCCACCTCTTTCTTATTTTTTCTTTTTCTGTGCTTTGTTTAGGGCACGGCGTTTTTGTTTTTCCATGTCGCGCGAAGCTTGCTCTTTTGCTTCACGCTCTGCAATAATCTTGAAGGGGTTGTTCAAGAGATAGGTTTGCCCGACTTGATAAGCATTGGAAGTCACCCAGTATAGTGCGACCCCGCTGGCTGAGAACAAGGCAAAGAAGAAGATCATCACAGGCATCACATACATCATAGTTGTTGCACTTCCATTGCGCTCTGGCATGGCTTTATTGGTCAACCAACTACTGAAAAATGTGAAGAGAGCTGCAAGGACTGGCAAAATATAAGTCGGGTCGATCGCGCCAAGATCCAACCAGAGGAAGTGACCAACTTTAAGGAATTCGACACGGCTCAGTGCTTGGAACAAGGCCATCAGAACCGGCATCTGGATTAAGAGAGGAAGGAAGGCTGAAGACGTTTTGACACCTTTTTCCTTGTAGAGGGCCCGCATCTCTTCAGAAAGCTTGGTCCGACTATCTAGGTCCTTCCCAGGATACTTAGCTTGTAATTCCTTGAGTAGGGGTTGAATTTCCTGCATCTTGCGGGTTGAATTCATTTGATACTGGAAGAGGGGCAAGAGGACCGTCCGGATGACAATGGTAAAGACGATAATCCCTACACCGATACTTCCGCCAAATGACAAGAAGCGGATGGCTTCAGCAAAGAAGTAGACGAAGCGTTCCCAACCACCTGTCGACTGAGCTGTCACTTGAGAGGTTCCACAAGCTGTCAAGACCAATAAGGCCGCTCCTAATAATCCAGTTAACTTCAGTTTCTTTTTCACTTTATTCCCTTTCTTGGTAGACATGCGCTAATTTTAAGACATGTACAAGATTTTTCTCTACTTGATGAAAGTCGAGCTCCTCCACTCCTTTACGAGCAATAACAACAAAATCATCGGTCGTAAGGAAGGCTTGGTGTTTGATCAAAACATGGCGAATCAAACGTTTGATGCGATTTCTGGTCACAGCATTTCCCAGTTTCTTACTAACAGATAGACCGACTCGAAAATGTGGTTGGTCTTTGCGCAAGCGGTAAACAACGAATTTCCGATTGGCAACATTTTGACCACTTTTAAAAATAGCATTAAAATCTTTGTCACGTTTGACGCGGTAGCTTTTTTTCAAACCTCAACTCCCTCTTTTAAATTTATTCTATTATACCATATTTTCAAAAAAAACCAATCTCACTCAGGAAATCGGTTATTACTTGAATACAGATAAAAGTAAAGGCAAGGTGTAGTAGAGATTGAGCAAGATATGAGCCAAAATAGGAGAAAGGAGTGTCTTACTCCTATAATACAGGATCCCAAAAATCACACTCGGCAGGAGATAGATGATACAAGCCCCCAGCGAAAAGGGATTGTGGAGAAAATGTAGGCCACTGTAGATGAGGGCTGGAAGCCAAATCTCAGCATAGAGTTTCCAGCCTTTGAAGTAGGCATTCACCAAGGCTCCACGAAAGATCAGCTCTTCTGTCACCGGCCGGATAATAACCATTGCAATCACTAGGATAAGCACCCCTGTGGGGCTAATTTCCCGTGGAAACAGACTCAAAACGGCTGCCCGTCCTTGAACAAAACCACTGATGAAGTAGTCCAACCAGTAAACCAAACAGGCCGCAAAAACGGCTTCTATCAGAGCTTGAAGAGGGTTCTTCCCCAGCTTAAATTGCGCTTTTTTAGAAAAACGGTAGACCAAAAATCCTGTAAAGACTGCATAGAGGCCTTCTAGGCCAAATAAGGTCCAATAATAGCTATTGGCGCTTGCTACACTATTGGAGACGTACTGGGCCAAAGGGCGAAATTGGGGCCGAACATAAAAATAAAACAAGAGCAGAAAAAGGGGATAAAGCAGCGAGATCTTTCCTTTAATGAATTTCATAGATACCTTTCCTATAGAGTATGACAAATCGTATAGTGCATCTTACCATAATCGTGACAAGGTTTCAATGAAAAAGGATGACTTCCTACTCCCTGAGATAGACCACATAACCTCCTAAAACAGCGACTAAAATCAAGAGACAAAGAAGAGTTTCCAGCCATACGAGAGCTGTCAAGAAAGGTAGTTGCAATAAGCCTTGGGCCATTTTCAAAGAGGTCGCTGTGATGACCGTTGGAAAGGTCAGGGCTGAAAAAGCAGGTTGAAAACCTTCTTTGATCATTCTCGGTAGACGCGTCAAAACAAAGAAATAAAAACCTTGTGAGGCAACTACCATGATCAGTAAGAACCAGACAGGAAGGCTTACTCCACCCACACGAACCAGAGCTGCTAAAAGAAGGGAAAATGGAGCGCAATAGATGCCTTCTTGGCCCAACAGATGACTGGGCAAGGGGGACTGCTTCAAATCATGATAGATAAGGGGATAAAGAAGAAAGGTCAAACCAAAACCAATCACTAAAGCGAGATAAGCAATCTCTCTGATTCCTACAACTGGATAAGTCAAGGCTGCTACTGCAATGCCCACATAGAGAACGGTCCAACTTGGAGTGGCATTGGCTCTTGGTCGCGCTAGGATATGGGTCTTGGTAAAATAGAGAATTAAGCCCAGATCCAAGAGAAAGGCAGACCACCAGACCAACTGTGATAGACCTCCAAAGGCGGGAAAGAGGCGCAAAAGATAGGTGGATAGAATCATCCCTGCCATGGGAAAAGTCGCCATCCCAGATAAAAGGGCTGGTTGTTGGAATTCTATCTTGGTTTCTTGCCAGCGAATCGCATGGTAAACTACAAAGAAAAACCAGAAGAACAAACCTGTCAGACTAAAGGCGTGGGCAAAGAAAGGTAGCGAGTCTGCAAGAAGGTTGCCAGCGCCAACCAGTCCTAACAGACAGCCTGAAAATACTAAGGGGATCTTTTTCATCGGGAGCTCCAATCATGTTGTCGCTTTCAGTATACCATAAAAACAGAGGGAACAGCATCAAAAAAGAAGTCATACAAATATGTGCTTCCCCAAAAAAGAGGCTGGGACAAAAGTCCTAGCCTCTCAATTATTATGTGACTTTCAGTCCGTCTCGCTCCGTTAGGTGCGAGACAAAAAACCACCCGCTATGCGGGTGCGCATCGAAGGTTATACCAAAAAAACTCCAAACGCGATACAATTAAGGTGTTCAAGCC
>NZ_JAQFJJ010000021.1:0-31445 GCF_030440005.1 Streptococcus sp. SP1 | reverse complement strand
CAAGACGCAGTGGTTGAGTGGGCTCTACTACGCTGATTTCATCAGCTTTTACAGCCCTACTCAACTGTGCGGAGGTGGGACGACGAAATCGAATTCTAACGAATTACCGATTTCTGTCCCACTCTCAATTTTCATTTTCCGTAAAAGTCGTCCAAATCTTTTGCTGGGGTTTAGCAAAAGGATAGTCCGAAAATTCTTCTGGTGTTAACCAAACAGTCGATTCGCTTGCTGGTTGCTCCCCTTCTTTTACTAGGCCGTATCGAATCTGAACCTGCCATTTACGATGCGAAAAGACATGCTGGACGATAGGATAAGATCTGTCCTGCCAATCAATGGCCAAGTCATAGTCCTGTTCAAAGAAAAGAATTTCAGGGTTACGCTCTGCTTCCCTCTTCCCATCCAATAGAGATAATTGGCCTAGATTCTCATATAGGCTATCCACTTCGATCAAGGGGAAATGCCAGAAACCTGATAAAAGCCCCTCTCGCTCATTTTTCTCCAGCAAGTAGCGTCCTTGACTATCCTTGATAATAAAGGCTGTTAGATAGACAGGTACAGGTTTCTTCTTAGGAGCCTTAATGGGATAACGATCCATGGTCCCATGTTGGTAGGCTGCGCTAAATTCCTTAACAGGACTCTCTTCCGGCCGTGGATTGACTGGTGATTCAATATCGGATCCCAAATCCATCAAAGCCTGATTGAAATCACCCGGCCGGGCCGGATCGATCAAGATTTCCATCATGGCTTGAAAAATCTTGCGATTGGTCGGAACTCCGATATCGTAGTCCACTTCAAACAAACGGGCTATAACACGCATGACATTGCCATCTACTGCTGGCTCTGGTAATCCAAAAGCAATACTAGCGATGGCACCAGCTGTATAAGGCCCAATTCCCTTAAGTTGAGAGATGGCCTCATAGCTTGATGGAAACACTCCTCCGTGATTTTCCATTATCTGCTGGGCAGCTTTCTGCATATTGCGGACACGTGAGTAATAGCCCAAACCTTCCCAAGCTTTTAAGAGTTTTTCTTCAGGGGCTTGAGCCAAATCAGCGACCGTCGGAAACCAATCTAAAAAACGCTCATAATAAGGAATCACCGTATCGACACGTGTCTGCTGGAGCATAATTTCTGAGATCCAAATTTTATAAGGATCCTGGGTCCTTCTCCAGGGAAGATCCCGTTTATGGGCATCATACCAGACTAATAACTTTTCTCGGAAGGAAGCGATTTTCTCCTCCTCCCACATGGTAATCCCGTAATCTTTTAAATCTAACATATTCCTAGTATACCATAGAATGAGTTAGAGTTTAGAAATTCTGATTTTATAAAAAAAAAGAGGCTGGGACAAAAGTCCTAGCCTCTCAATTATTTTTGGATTGTCGAGCAAGACGCAGTGGTTTAGTGGGCTCTACTACGCTGATTTCATCAGCTTTTACAGCCCTACTCAACTGTGCGGAGGTGGGAAGACGAAATCGAATTCTAACGAATTACCGATTTCTGTCCCACTCTCTAAATGCATTTCTTATTGTTCAACAGCTTGAGCAGCCGTAATCAAGGTTAATTTATAGACGTCATCTGCATTACATCCACGAGAAAGGTCGTTGACTGGTTTATTCAACCCTTGCAATACTGGACCTACCGCTGCAAAGCCTCCAAGACGTTCTGCCATCTTGTATCCAATGTTACCTGCTTCAATACCAGGGAAGATAAAGACATTAGCTTGTCCTGCCACCTTGCTTCCTGGAGCCTTCAAGGCTGCAGTTTCAGGCACAAAAGCTGCGTCAAATTGCAATTCCCCGTCAATTTCAAGGTCTGGACGAAGTTCATGAGCAAGCTTAGTCGCTTCAACAACCTTATCAACACTTTCTCCAAAACCAGACCCTTTTGTTGAATAGCTCAACATAGCAATTTTAGGATCAATTCCAAACATCTTGGCTGTGATAGCTGAGTTGATAGCAATTTCGGCTAATCCTTCAGCATCTGGATTGATGTTGATGGCACAGTCCCCGAACAAGTAGCGTTCAGATCCACGAACCATAAGGAAAGCCCCTGAAGTCCGTTTTACATTAGGACGAGTTTTGATAATTTGCAAGGCCGGACGAACAGTTGCAGCAGTTGAATGAATAGCCCCTGATACCATCCCATCAACGATTCCCATGTGCACTAACATGACACCAAAATAGTTAACGTCGTCTTTCAAGATTTGACGTGCTTCTTCTTCTGTCATTTTTCCCTTACGACGATCTACCAAGGAAGCTACCATCTCTTCAAAACCTGGATAAGAATGCGGATCAATGACTTCATATCCTTCCAAAACCCCTTCGATTTCGAGGTAAATACGAATTTTATCTGGATTACCAAGCAATACAGGGGTTACATCTGTCTCGTTCACAATTCGTTTTGCTGCTTGGAGAATACGAGGCTCTTCACCTTCAGGTAATACAATACGTGCATTCTTACCAACGAGGTTGGCTTTGAGATTTTCAAAAACTTCCATGAGTTTTACTCCTTTTAATAATTAATAACTTGTTTGAAGCTGTGTTAATACAGCTTGAAAATCTGGAGGTAGTGGACTTTCTATGACCAATTCTTCCTCTAGAAATGGATGATAATAGGATAGACGATGACAATGAAGAGCTTGGCGCTCAATGCCGTCTTCTAAACTCCCGCCATAGAGATCATCTCCCAAAAGCGGAAAACCAATATGGGAAAAATGAACGCGGATCTGATGGGTTCGACCTGTGTGCAACTGAATATCCACTAGGTGAATATCACCAAAAGATTGAACAACCTGGTAGCTTGTATGAGCATACTTGCCACCTTTTGCTACCTTTCGAGTAATGATCGACTCTTCATCACGCGCAATCGGAGCAATAATCTCTCCGACAGGATCAAGCTTCCCAGATCCCTTGACCAAGGCATAATAGCGTTTCTGAATCGATTTAGACTGCAATTGCTTATCCAAGCGGGCATGGGCATAGCCATGTTTGGCAAAGAGCATGACGCCACTTGTATCTTTATCCAAGCGAGTGACAATGTGAACCTGCTGGTTCTCGTAGCCCTGCTTCACATAGTAGCCTTTTACAAAATTTGCTAAGGTATTGGAATGAATCGCACTTGGAATAGAAGCAATCCCAAAGGGTTTGTTTAAGACCAAAAAATGATCATCTTCAAACAAAATATCCAAAGGCCGATCCATGGGTTTTAGGGTTTCAAACCCTTCTTCTGCCGGAATATCAATGACCAATCGATCCCCAATATCCAACAAATAAATCGCATTCTCCGGACGTCCATTGACAAGGATCTGGCCACCACGAAACTTAATCTTTGCTAAGAGACCCTTAGAAACCTCATGCTTTTTCAGGAAGGTCTTGACCTTGACATGCTCATCGACAATGAATTCAAATCTCATTCTCTATCATCTCCGATAAAGGCATCCTTGACCCGATTCCAGAAACTGGTGTGACTGGAGCTTGCCACAAAATTAATCTTATGGTTGTCAATCTGATATTCTACTTTTGCAATATTACGGTAAGAATAGGTTGAATTGTCAACAGAGATAATGTGAAAGCCAGGTCTTGTCGGTGTAATCTCGATCTTATCCTTTTTAGGGACAATGACAGAAGAACCCAAGGTACGATAAACACGGTTGTTGAGACTGGCGATTTCAGCGATCTGTAGCGCCTCAATAGTCGGGTGAAGGACTGCCCCTCCCAAGGATTTGTTGTAAGCTGTACTACCTGTAGGAGTCGAAACGGTAATCCCGTCTCCTCTGAAGCGCTCAAAATCCACTCCATTAATCGTGAGATCGGCAACCATGGTCCGGTCGCTTCTCTTAATCGTCGCTTCGTTCAACGCTCTCATGGTACGGGTTTCCCCATTGTCGAAAGTGATCTTGACATTCAAAATGGGGTAAGAAACCTTGGCACCTGTATCATATTTTAAATTCTCAACCAGCTTATCGATTTCACTGTCTAAATAATCTGTATAGAATCCTAAGTGTCCGGTATGGACACCAACAAATCGCACCCGATCTAACTGGTGTTCATACTTGTGAAAGGCTGATAGCAACATCCCATCGCCACCAATTGAAATCACAATATCCGGGTGCTTCTCCGTCAAAATAAAATTATTTTTCCGAAGCTTGTAGCGCAACTGCTGAAAAACCTCTTCACTTTGACGCTTGCGATTGCGAATAATGGATACTTTTTTACCTGTAGTCTTCATCTGTGTCATCACTATTTCCAACGCCATCATTTAACTTACGATGAAGTGGATCAAACAGGGCTTGAGCCTCCTGAATCGCATCCCGAATTGCCCCCATCTCTTCATCCAAGAGATAGGCCAGGTTTGCTGTCGTCTCTAAGCGTTTTTTGATCTCGTCTGGAAAGTCTCCTTTATATTTATAATTGAGCGAGTGTTCAATGGTTGCCCAAAAATTCATGGACAAAGTCCGAATTTGAATCTCTGCTAAGATCGTTTCATTTCCATCAATGGTATCGACCGGGTATTCGACAACGACGTGGTAACTCCGGTAGCCACTTGATTTCTTGTGGCGGATGTAGTCTCGCTCTTGGACCACGCGCATATCCTGCCGTTGTCTCAGTACCTCTAGGATCTCATCCACATCGTCCACAAACTGAACCATGATGCGAAGACCAGCAATATCTTGCATATCCTGAGCCAGATTTTCTTCAGAAATATTTCTTCGGATCATCTTTTCACGAATACTCTCAATCGGTTTGACCCGTCCTGTGACAAACTCAATTGGAGAATGCTTTTGTTGCTTACGATATTGCTTACGAATCCCACGCAGTTTGATTTTTAATTCCCCAACTGCTTGGATATACGGATCTAAGAAGTTTTCCCAATCAATTGCCATCCTACCACCTTGTAATCTGAACCATTTTTGTATACAATAAACACATCTCTTATTATATCATGAATCGCTTTTGAAAAAAAGCAAAGGACCACAAAATGAACCATTTAGAAATTGAATACAAAACCATGCTAGACAAGGAGGAATACCAATCCCTCCTTCCACTTTTTGCTGATACAGAATTGGTTGTCCAAACCAATCACTATATCGATACACCCGACCAGCTTATCCGTAAGGAAAAAATGGCCTTGCGGGTGCGTACTTTCACAGATCAGGCTGAATTGACTCTCAAAGTCCCTGAAGATGTTGGCCATTTCGAGTACAATCAAGACCTCAACCCAGAAGAAACCAAGGAGATTCTTCAACAACAACAGTTTCCTGACGGAGAAATCAAAAAACTCTTGAAATCTAAAGAAATCCCAGTTGAGCAACTTGCGGTCTGGGGAAGCCTTACAACAGAACGATTCGAAAAAGAAACTGATGCAGGCTTAGTAGCACTAGACCACAGTCTCTATCTAGATACTGAAGATTATGAGTTAGAAATCGAGGTGGAAACTGCTGAGCAGGAAGAAAATTTCAATCAGTTCATCAAAGAGCATGGAATCATCTTCAAAACTGCTAAAAATAAAATCGCCAGATTGGCGCAAAGATTGTAAAATAGCTGAAATTATCGTAAATTTTTGCTAAAATAGTGCTAAGATCAAAAATCTAAATGAGGTTAGAATCACATGTCAGATAAAAAAAATATGAAGCTCTTCTCTCTCAATTCAAATCCAGAGATTGCCCAGAAAATTGCGGATCACGCTGGGGTTCCACTCGGAAAAATTTCATCCCGTCAATTCTCAGATGGTGAAATCCAAGTCAATATTGAGGAAAGTGTTCGTGGATATGATATTTATATCATTCAATCAACCAGTTTCCCTGTCAACAATCACTTGATGGAACTGTTAATTATGGTGGATGCTTGCCAACGGGCCAGCGCAAATACTGTCAATGTGGTCATGCCTTACTTCGGTTATGCTCGCCAAGACCGGACTGCTGCTCCTCGCGAACCAATTACAGCTAAATTAGTAGCAAACATGTTGGTCAAAGCTGGGGTAGATCGTGTCGTAACACTCGATCTCCACGCTGTTCAGGTCCAAGGTTTCTTTGATATCGCCGTAGATAACCTCTTTACGATTCCACTCTTTGCTGAACACTACATTAACAAAGGTTTGACAGGTTCAGACGTCGTTGTCGTGAGTCCGAAAAACTCTGGTGTCAAACGAGCTCGTAGTTTAGCAGAATATCTTGATGCTCCAATCGCGATTATTGATTACGAACAAGATGATGCGAACCGTGATTATGGCTATATCATCGGAGATGTCAAAGGTAAAAAAGCTATTTTAATCGACGATATCCTCAATACTGGGAAGACTTTTTCGGAAGCCTCAAAAATCGTTGAACGCGAAGGAGCTACTGAAATTTATGCTGTTTCAAGCCATGGCTTATTTGTGAAAGGAGCTGTCGAGTTATTAGACCAAGCTCCGATCAAAGAAATCTTGGTAACCGATTCTGTTGCTCCAAATGGGCCAACACCTAAAAATATCAACTATCTGACAGCTAGCGAACTGATCGCTGAAGCTATTGTTCGCATTCAAGAAAGAAAACCTGTTAGTCCTCTATTTGCCTACCACAAGAAATAAGGTCTTAATGTGATATATTTTGATAATGCCGCAACAACTCCCCTTCTACCTGAAGTCATTGATAAAATGTCTGAAACCATGAAGACCACTTTCGGAAATCCATCGAGCCTTCATGCTCATGGACGGATGGCTAGTAAACTTCTCCGAGAATCTCGCGAGCAGATTGCTCAGTCTCTTCATACTCTTCCAAATCGTATTTTCTTCACTTCAGGTGGATCAGAAAGTAATAATACCGTTATAAAAGGCTACTGCTTGAAACACCAAGCAGATGGCAAACACATCATTACTACCGCTTTGGAACACCATGCGGTTCTAGAACCCATTGAATACCTTGTAGAACGTTTCGGATTTGAAGTTACGATCGTCCAACCAAGAGAGGGACGCATTCAGGCTAGTGATATCAAGGCTGCACTTAGACCGAATACTATTCTTGTCTCTACCATGTTTGCCAATAACGAGACAGGCGATCTTCTACCGATTAAAGAAATCGGAGAACTCTTAAAAGATCATCCAGCTTCCTTTCACGTTGATGCTGTCCAAGCAATTGGAAAGGTCCCTGTCTATCCCGAAGAGTTAGGAATTGATTTTCTTAGTGCTTCTGCCCACAAATTCCATGGCCCCAAGGGAGTCGGTTTCCTTTATGCAGCTGTCCCAGACTTTGATAATCTCATCCATGGTGGCGATCAGGAAAATAAGATGAGGGCCAGCACGGAAAATCTCATTTCAATTGTAGGGATGGCGACTGCGCTACAGCAAGCCACACTTCATCAAGAAGAAAATTTCCAGCAAGTTCAAAAACTTGGTCAAGAACTAGTTAATGGTTTAGCAGACTACGATTTCTACGTAAATGCGAGTGACGATCATCTTCCCTTCGTTTGGAATATTGGCTTCCCAGACGTCCAAAATGATGTCTTGCTGATGAGACTGGATCTGGCTGGGATATCTGTCTCTACAGGCTCTGCTTGTACCGCTGGTACAGTTCAACCCAGCCATGTCCTAGAGGCACTCTATGGAAATGATAGTTCGCGCTTGAAAGAATCCCTTCGGATTAGTTTTTCAGAACTCAATACCGTAGAGGAGGTTCAAGATTTCCTTGCAAAACTTAAAGAAATTTTATCATAGGAGAACAATATGGCTTTTGAAACAAGTGTTTCATTGAAAGACTGCAAATATACCTATAGTCTACACCCAAATGTTAAAAAATATACCTTACGTGACAATACATTTGCTGTTACAAAAGTTGGGAATTACGAATTAAATCGTTTGCTCGAAGCTGTTCCAAATAGCGGTGAAGGCTTCTTGCTTAAAATTATCTTCAACAAAGATCTCACAGGTTTTAAAATCAATATTACAGACAAGTCTGGACTTCGTCTGGTTAATATCTTTAAAAATCCAGAAAATGATATTATCCAACAAAAATTTTATTTCCTAATGGATAGTCTTGTCGAAAGAGAAATTTTCAACAAAACAGAGGTCTAATATGGTAACCCTAACTTATATCGATGCTTACCAAGTAAAACGAACGACTACTTATACCGACCTTGCAGCCTGCATCCTAGCATTTTCAGGCTGTGTAACCTTGCCTGACTCTTACTCAATCGTATCCATTGAATACAAGGGGGAAAAGCTCCCCTATACAGGGCGAGTCGATGGACTCTATGCTTTTTTGAAAAAGGTAGAACAAGCTGAAAACTAAGCTGATGCTGATGGAACTCTCCATTGCCATCAGCTTTTTCTTTAGACAAAAATATTTTTGAAAAACCACTCTAGATAGTTGATTTTTTCACAATCTTCCTATACAATAAGAGGGAAAGGTTGTGATATTGTGAAACATGATAAAAATACTCCGATTCCACGCGCAACAGCAAAACGCTTATCGCTCTACTACCGCATTTTTAAACGCTTTAACTCTGAAAAAATAGAGCGCGCCAATTCCAAGCAAATTGCTGATGCAATTGGGATTGACTCTGCAACTGTTCGCCGAGATTTTTCTTATTTTGGTGAATTAGGAAGACGGGGATTTGGTTATGACGTAAAAAAACTGATGAACTTCTTTGCGGATCTTTTAAATGATAATGCGATTACCAATGTCGCTATTGTTGGGATCGGAAATATGGGAAGTGCACTCCTCAACTATCGCTTCCATGAACGCAATAAGATGAAAATTGTCATGGCGTTTGATCTAGACGATCATGAACTGATCAATACCAAAAGTAAGGACGGAATTCCTATTTACGGTATTTCCTCTATTAAAGAAAAGCTCAAACAAGAAGGCATTCAAACAGCAATCCTGACTGTTCCAAGCGTCAAGGCTCAAGAAGTGGCTAGCCTTTTGGTAGACGCTGGTGTCAAGGGAATTCTCAGCTTCTCACCAGTGCATCTGACAGTCCCTAAAGATGTCGTCGTCCAATATGTCGATCTCACCAGTGAATTGCAGACACTCCTTTATTTCATGCGAAAAAACGAAGAATAAAGACTTATACTTTAGCAACAAAAAGAGGCTGGGACAAAAGTCCTAGCCTCTCAATTATTTTTGGATTGTCGAGCAAGACGCAGTGGTTGAGTGGGCTCTACTACGCTGATTTCATCAGCTTTTACAGCCCTACTCAACTATGCGGAGGTGGGACGACGAAATCGAATTCTAACGAATTACCGATTTCTGTCCCACTCTCTTTTTTATACCAAATAATCGGTTTCTTCACGGTAACTATAGTAGTTTTCTTCAGATACAATCAAGTGATCTAATAGGGTTAAGCCCATCACTTCACAGGCCTCTAAGACTCGATGCGTTACTTCATCATCATTTTTACTGGGAAACACGGCACCAGATGGATGATTATGAGCTAAGATAATGGAGGTTGCCATGTGCTTCAATGCATAATGCAGAATTTCACGCGGCTCCGCAATACTTCGATTCACTGTTCCAATAAAAATAGTCTGTTGATGAATAATTTCATTCTGCGTATTTAAATAGAGGGCAACTAGGTGCTCCTGTTTCTTATGGCCGATTTCCTGTTGAATTTTATGGGCCAATTTCTGGCTGCTCATGATCTGTTCAGAACTCATTAATTCATCTTTATGAATCCTTCGTCCAAACTCAATCACAGCCTGAAGTTCGATGGCCTTCACCCGGCCAATGCCTGAGATTTCCTGTAGCTCCTCTAGAGTTAATTGACTTAACTCCTTTAAACTATTAACCGAGCTCAAAAGACCTTGTGCAATCTCATAAACGCTTTTTTGCTTATTGCCTGTCCGTAAGAGAATGGATAATAATTCTTGATGACTCAGCTTATCCACTCCTTCAGAAACCAGGCGTTCCCTAGGAAGCAAAGATGGTTCAATAAATGATATGTCGTACATAATTTCCTCCTCACTTATTAATTCGTAATAAATGGAGAAAATGACGACCTTTCATTATTTATAGGCGATTTCTTCCTTCAAATCATCTAACACTAAGACTTCATCTTTATTAAAGCGGATCTGGTAACCTGTTTGAACTTGTTCAAGCTCCTTTAAAAACTGTTGAATTTCACAGCGGATCAAGTACTCCTGACTCTGAGGAATGGCCTCTAAAGCTTGGTAGACCTGCTCTACTTCGTAAATTCCTTTCGTAATTAAACCATTTCGTGGAAAATCATTTACTAAGAGATTGTAGAAATGATGCAAGAGATGATAAATTCGCTCTTTCGTCACTATTCTACCTCCTTATCATACTCTTTCTCATCTATTATATACTGATTTTCCCTCAATATTATGACAAGTTCCTTACATTATACTACCAATCTCTTACAATTTTACAAGAATTTCTCCTAGCTTCGCTTCCTACATAGAAAAAGCCCTGGCATCTCTGCTATGGGCTTTATTTTCTTAAAGTTGCATTTGATTATAAGACTTGCTGAATGAATCCAGAATGTCTTTTGGAGCCTTGTCATAGTCAACAGAGGTTTCCAAATTCCCTTTTACAATCGTACGGTAAGTCGCTGCAGCATCCTCACAGGTCACTAAAGTGATCTCATTGACACCTTCACGATCTTGTATAACATCTACACGATCTGGAGTCACTGTCTCAACTGACGAGATGACATAAGTATAGATTTTTTCTTTGTCCGTGATGTAGATCTTCATTCCCGCCTTGGCTTTCTCTAAAGGTGAGAATAACATGGCATTTGCTCCAGTTAGGCCAAATACGTGGTGACTGGCAAGAGAATAATTGCCTTGCCCCATGACTTGGTTTTCCTTCATGGTCCCTGCTCCGTAGTAGAGGGCAACATTTTCAAGCCCCTTAAAGATCGGAAGGTTCATGTTTAATTCAGGAATCGAAATTCCTCCAATTACTGGTAGCTTTTGAGCTTGCCATTGGGCATTGATGACGGCTTCCGTCGAGAGTGACTGAACATGTTGGAAATCAAAGCTCGTCTTCACTTCTTTATTCTTGTCAATGGTTTTTTTATCGACCTTGCTAACCTGGTATTGGTTGGTATGCCAAACCATAATCATATTACGGATCGGAGCATTGAAAATTAAGAGAAGCGAGAGAATAATCAAAAGTGTTGCAACGATGTTGATAAGAGTATTGCGTAAACTCTTTTTCTTTTTTCTTTTGCGTGACATGCTGTCCCCTTATCTATTCGTTTTCTTCCACTACTTCTTCATCTTTTTCATCGGGCTGGACAGTTGTAAAGGTCACAATTTTCGCATCCTGATCCAACCTCATGACTTTCACACCCTGAGTTGAACGACCCGTTTGAGAAATGTTAGCCACACCTGTCCGGATCATAACTCCGGTATCGGTAATGATCATCAGATCTTCATCCCCTTTAACGGTTAAAAGACCAGCTAAGGGACCATTTTTCTCTGTAATATTGGCTGTCTTGATTCCTTTACCGCCACGGCCTTTGGTTGGGTATTCGCTAGCCATTGTACGCTTACCATACCCTTTTTCAGTGATGATCAATACTTCATCTTGATCCGTAACGACACTAGCCCCAACAACCTTGTCTCCTTCACGGAGATTCACACCACGTACACCTGTGGCAGAACGTCCCATATTGCGGACTACAGCCTCATTAAAGCGGACAGAATAACCATACTTGGTACCGATAATGACGTCAGCATTGCCATCTGTAAGGAAGACATTGATCAATTCATCCTCATCACGTAGATTCAGAGCCTTGAGACCATTCTGACGGATATTTGAAAATTCAGCTACATTGGTCCGTTTGACTAAACCTTGTCGCGTCGTAAAGAAGAGATATGCTTCGTCACTGCGATCTTGCTCCACATTGATAATGGTTTGAATCGATTCACCTTCGTCCAATTTTAAGAGGTTGACGATTGGTAATCCTTTAGCTGTCCGACCATATTCTGGAATCTCATAACCTTTCAGACGATAGACACGCCCCTTATTGGTAAAGAAGAGCAAATGATCATGGGTGCTCGTAGAGACCAGTTCACGGACAAAGTCATCATCTTTGACACCTGTTCCTTGAACGCCACGTCCACCACGCTTTTGAGCAGTAAATTCCGCTTGGTCCAGACGTTTGATGTAGCCTTTGTTAGAAAGGGTGATCAAGACATCTGTTTCTTCAATCAGGTCCTCATCTTCAAGAGAAAGGACTTCTCCAACCATCAACTCAGTTCGACGAGCATCGCCAAACTTGCGTTTGACTTCTTCCAATTCTTCCTTGATGATGGTAGCCACACGTTCTGGTTTCGCTAAAATATCAGCCAAATCAGCAATCAAGGCAACCAAATCATCGTATTCACTTTGGATCTTGTCTCGTTCCAAACCGGTCAAACGACGAAGACGCATGTCCAAAATGGCTTGGCTTTGACGTTCAGAGAGCTTGAATTTAGCCATCAATTCAGCTTGTGCTTCAGCGTCTGTCTGGCTATTGCGGATGATCCGGATCACTTCATCGATGTGATCCAAAGCGATGAGCAAACCTTCTAAAATATGGGCACGTGCTTCGGCTTTTTCTTTATCAAAGATAGTCCGGCGAGTCACCACTTCTTTCTGGTGCTCGATATAAGCACCTAAAATTTGACGAAGAGAAAGAATCTTTGGAACACCATTTTGGATCGCCAACATATTGAATCCAAAATTGGTTTGCATTTGTGTCATCTTAAAGAGGTTGTTCAAAATAACGTTAGCCGAAGCATCTCGGCGGACCTCAATCACAAAACGAACCCCTTCACGGTTTGACTCATCACGTACAGCTGTAATCCCTTCAATCCGTTTTTCTTGCACCAAGCGAACGATGTGCTCGTGAACCTTGGTTTTATTGACCATATAAGGGAACTCAGTGACAACAATCCGTTCACGGCCACTCTTGGTCACTTCAATCTCTGTACGAGAACGAAGCACGATCGACCCTTTTCCTGTTTCATAGGCTTTGTGGATACCTGATTTCCCCATGACCAAAGCACCTGTCGGAAAATCTGGACCTGGAAGAACTTCCATAAGTTCACGGGTCGTTACCTCAGGATTATCCATCATCAACTTCACCGCGTCAATGGTTTCTCCCAGATTATGTGGAGGAATATTTGTAGCCATCCCAACGGCAATCCCAGTAGCACCATTGACGAGAAGGTTAGGAAAACGTGCAGGTAAGACCAAAGGTTCGCGCTCACTGGCATCATAGTTATCTACAAAATCAACTGTATTTTTATTGATATCCCGCAACATTTCAAGAGCAATCTTACTCATACGGGCTTCTGTATACCGTTGTGCAGCGGCGCCATCACCGTCCATAGAACCAAAGTTTCCATGACCATCCACTAACATGTAGCGATAACTCCACCATTGCGCCATCCGAACCATGGCTTCATAAATAGAGGAATCCCCGTGTGGGTGGTATTTACCCATAACATCCCCTGTGATACGGGCTGATTTCTTATGTGGTTTATCTGGTGTAACACCCAATTCATTCATTCCGTACAAAATACGCCGGTGAACAGGTTTCAAACCATCACGAACATCAGGGAGGGCACGAGCAACGATAACACTCATGGCATAATCGATAAAACTCGTCTTCATTTCTGATGTTAAATTCACATCAATTAGATTCTTATCCTGCATTCAAAAAATGCCTCTCTTTACTTAATTCACCATACTATTATAACACATTTTAGCCTATTTTTCCTCTAAGGAGTACAAATGTAAAAACGTTTACATCAAGGATTCATACTGTATCAGATGACAAAGACTTTCAAAAGTGGTAGAATGAAGACGTATGAGAATCTATCTCAAAAAAATATGAAGGAGACGTTTAGACTCATGAATTTGACTAAACAACACAAAAAAGTTATCCTTGTCGGTGACGGTGCCGTAGGTTCATCTTATGCATTTGCACTTGTCAACCAAGGAATTGCACAAGAGCTTGGAATTATCGAAATTCCTCAATTGCACGAAAAAGCTGTCGGAGATGCGCTTGACCTTAGCCACGCCCTTGCCTTCACTTCACCTAAGAAGATTTATGCGGCTGAGTACGCTGACTGTGCAGACGCTGACCTTGTTGTGATTACTGCAGGTGCTCCTCAAAAACCAGGTGAAACACGCCTTGACCTTGTTGGTAAAAACCTTGCGATCAACAAATCAATCGTTACAGAAGTTGTGAAATCTGGATTTAACGGTATCTTCCTTGTAGCTGCTAACCCAGTTGACGTATTGACATACTCTACATGGAAATTCTCTGGATTCCCTAAAGAACGTGTTATCGGTTCTGGTACTTCTCTTGACTCAGCTCGTTTCCGTCAAGCTTTGGCTGAAAAATTGGATGTGGACGCTCGTTCAGTACACGCCTACATCATGGGTGAACACGGTGACTCAGAATTCGCTGTATGGTCACACGCTAACATCGCTGGTGTAAACCTTGAAGAATTCCTTAAGGACACTCAAAACGTTCAAGAAACTGAATTGATCGAATTGTTCGAAGGTGTTCGTGACGCTGCTTACACTATCATCAACAAAAAAGGTGCTACATACTACGGTATCGCTGTTGCCCTTGCTCGTATCACTAAAGCAATCCTTGATGATGAAAATGCAGTACTTCCACTTTCTGTATTCCAAGAAGGTCAATATGGTGTTAGCAACGTCTTTATCGGTCAACCTGCCATCGTAGGTGCACACGGTATTGTTCGTCCAGTGAACATCCCATTGAACGATGCGGAACAACAAAAAATGAAAGCTTCTGCTGATGAATTGCAAGCAATCATTGATGAAGCATGGAAAAACCCTGAATTCCAAGAAGCATCTATCAACTAATTCAATTAGAAAAGACTCTCAAATTTGAGAGTCTTTTTTTGAGCTATGAACATAAAATAAAAAAGGCTGAGAGACTTCTCAACCTTTTCTTCTTTCCACCCTGAGGGAATCGAACCCCCATCTCAAGAACCGGAATCTTACGTGATATCCATTACACTAAGGGTGGCAACTATTATAGTATATCAAATTTTCAAAAATTTTACAAGTAAAAAAGAGAGTGGGACAGAAATCGGTAATTCGTTAGAATTTGATTTCGTCGCCCCACCTCCGCACAGTTGAGTAGAGCTGTAAAAGCTGATGAAATCAGCGTAGTAGAGTCCACTCAACCACTGCGTCTTGCTCGACAATCCAAAAATAATTGAGAGGCTAGGACTTTTGTCCCAGCCTCTTTTGAATATTACAATTCGATATCGCCAAACAAGTCAGCCATTGAGAATCCAGTTTGAGTTTCTGGAAGATCAAAGTCACGTTTTTCTTGTTTTGGACGACGTGGACGAGATTGACGTTTTTCTTGTTTTTCGCCTTCTTCTTGAGCTGGACGTTCTTCAAGAGCTTTGATAGAAAGTGATACACGTTCATCTGCAGCATTTACTTCAAGAACTTTAACAGTTACTTCTTGTCCAACTTTAAGAACATCTTTTGGATTTTCAACACGTTTGTGTGAAATTTGTGAGATGTGTACAAGACCGTCGATACCTGGCAATACTTCAACGAATGCACCGAAGTCAGTCAAACGTTTAACAGTTCCTTCGATGACATCACCAGCAGCCAATTTTTGTTCAACGCCATCCCATGGTCCAGGTGTTGTAGCTTTCAATGAAAGTGATACACGACCTTCTTCTTCGTTCAAATCAAGAACTTTCACTTGGATTTCTTCACCAACAGTTACAACTGATTTAGGTGATACGTTGCGTTCGTGTGACAATTCTGTCAAGTGAACCAATCCATCAACACCACCAAGGTCGATGAAAGCACCGAAGCTTGTGATACGTGCAACTTTACCAGTTACGATATCACCAACGTTCAATTTACCAAATACTTCTGCGCGTGCTGCAGCTGACGCAGCTTCAACAACTTCACGACGTGAAAGGATAAAGCGGTTTTCTTTTGGATCTACTTCTTTGATTTTAGCATCAAATTCTTGACCTACGAAACGTTCAGTGTTACGTACAAAACGAGTATCAAGCATTGAAGCTGGAATAAATCCACGAAGTCCTTCAAATTCTACTGAAAGTCCGCCCTTAACAGCGCGAGTTCCTTTAACAGTAACAACTTCTTCTTCACGTCCGACCAATTTGTCCCATGCTTTGCGAGCTTCCAAACGTTTTTTAGATACAAGGTAAGTTACTGTATCAGTATCTTTACCAACTACTTGACGAAGAACAAGCAATTCAAGTGTTTCACCTGGTTTTACCAAGTCGTTGATGTCAGCATCACGATCGTTTGTCAATTCGCGAAGAGTCAATACACCTTCGACACCAGTTCCAGAGATTGCAACGTTAGCTTGGTTCGCGTCAACTGTCAATACTTCAGCAGTAACAACGTCACCTGGTTCAACTTGGCTAACACTGTTTAGCAAATCTTCAAATTCATTCATCTAAAAAATCCTCCAACAATCAAGTTTTCTAAAACTTGACATACTTATAATTATTTTTCCTAAGCAAGCACTCGCAATGAGATCAACTACAATCTTTAACGACTCATCCTATAAAGAAATAAAATACCTGGATAGATATTTTATCACTTATCTGATATTACCTAAGAACTGGGGTAGCTGGATTCGAACCAACGCATGAGGGAGTCAAAGTCCCTTGCCTTACCGCTTGGCTATACCCCAAAAAGAGCGCTGACATTAGTCACTTTATCATCGTCACAATGAACGCTAATGGAGAGAGAGGGATTCGAACCCCCGAACCCGAAGGAGCGGATTTACAGTCCGCCGCGTTTAGCCTCTTCGCTATCTCTCCATATAAATCAACAGGATCTATTATACCATTGATTTACTATGATTGCAAGCCCTTATTTATTCAAATTATAATTTTCTATTAAAATTTCAACGGCTTTTTCAAGTTTTTTGTAAAGTGAATCCACATTTCCATTTTTGATAATGGCAAACTGACCTGCCATGTCTGCAATTTCACCAATCGTTTTCTTTCCAATGGACAAAGTGAATCCATCAAAAGTGTCTTTTCCGACGGTTACTTTACTATCAACGATTTGAATCTCAATTTTCTTATCTTTTTTACTCATTTCAACCCTCTTTTCACTTTTTCTATTTTACAAAAATTCTCTTGATGACGCAAGAGAAAAGGGAGTGGGTCAGAAAGAATTTAGTTAGAAATTCCTTCTTTCTCCCACCCCCGCAAGAGTCATTCGTCACCCTTCCATTCCTAAAAGCGAATGAAGAGTAACATTAGCTACTGCGTCCTTCGTTAAGGCTGTTTCTCATTGAAGCCTGGACACTTTTGTTTCAGACTCTTTCGGTTTAATCGACTTTGACAATCCATCCTTCTGGCGCTTCGACATCACCAAATTGGATACCGGTCAACTCGTCATAAAGCTTCCGTGTGATAGGACCTACTTCTGTTTCAGAATAGAAGACATGGAAGTCATCCCCGTGTTGAACACCTCCGATTGGAGAGATGACAGCTGCGGTACCACAAGCTCCTGCTTCTACAAAGCGATCCAAGTCATTGATAAAGACATCCCCTTCAATTGGTGTCATACCAAGACGGTGTTCTGCCAAGTAAAGTAAAGAATACTTGGTGATCGATGGCAAGATAGAAGGGCTCAATGGCGTCACAAATTCATCATTAGCAGTAATTCCAAAGAAGTTTGCAGAACCAACTTCTTCAATCTTGGTGTGCGTCGCTGGATCAAGGTAAATCACGTCAGAGAAGTTACGATCATGGGCAATCTTACCTGGCAACATACTAGCTGCGTAGTTCCCTCCAACTTTTGCAGCCCCAGTACCATGTGGAGCAGCACGGTCGTACTCATCTTGAATCAAGAAGTTCGTTGGGAGCAAACCACCTTTAAAGTAGTTACCGACAGGCATGGCAAAAATAGTAAAGATATATTCATCTGCTGGATGCACACCAATAATATCACCAACCCCAATCAAAAGTGGACGAAGGTAAAGGGTGGCTCCAGTACCATATGGTGGAACATACTCTTCATTGGCTTTTACCACTGCCTTACAAGCATCCACAAACATATCAACAGGTACTTGAGGCATCAGCAACCGATCAGCTGTACGTTGCAAACGTTTAGCGTTTTGATCTGGACGGAACAATTGGACGCTTCCATCTTTTGTACGGTAGGCTTTTAAGCCTTCAAAGGCCTGCTGACCGTAATGCAAACTTGGAGAAGATTCGGACAAATGCAAGGTCGCATCTTCTGTCAATTCCCCTTTTTCCCAAGCTCCATTGCGATAATGTGCCAAATAGCGATAAGGTAATTTCATATATGAAAAGCCAAGGTTTTCCCAATCGAGTGATACTGTCATGATAGTGCTCCTTTTAATTTTTTCTATTCCTTGTCGATCTGATGCAGGTCGATTCAGTTTCTCAATCTATGTACACTATTGTACACCATTTCATGAGAATTTCAAGCGAAATTTTCAATTTTCAGAAAATTTATTTTTAAAGAAAGTCAGTCCTAGAATGGACCGATGCTTTCTCTTATTTGATAGTAGCTGAAAAAACTTCTTGATCCGAAATGGTATCGTTGACAAAGGAACCATTGCTTGTTCTTTCAGAAATGCTTAATTGTGTCAAATCAACTTCTGTCACCTGACCTGTTGTGGAAGTGATCTGAAGGATTTGATCTTGTTCTGCCACTTCTTCTTGGCTCGTAAAGAGATCAAAATCTCTCTGGTCCGTGAAAACTGGACCTGCCTTGAAGACGCGGTGTGGTTTGTTTTTCAACTCACGCAAGACCTGAAGGCCACGTTTAGCCCGACTGGTCACAGGAATATCGTCTTGTAACATCCGTTTGAGACTGCCTCGTTGAGTCAGAATGTACATGCTTGGAGTTGTCGACTTAAAGGCGGCAGCAACTTGATCTCCGTCTTTGAGGTTAATCGCTTTAACCCCTGCTGCTTTAGCTCCTACTACAGGGACCTCTTCAATATTGAAGCGCAACCCGTAACCATTTTTAGTAGTGATCATGATGTCTTCAAGAACAACTGGCGCAACAGCTACGATACGGTCGTCTTGGTCTTTTAGCTTAGCGTACTTAGTCGATTTAGAACGATAAGTCCGCCATGGGCTCAATTCCTTGCGTTCAAAGCGCTTGATTTGTCCTTGTTGAGTTGCCGCAAAGTAGGTTACTCCCTCAAACTGATCCACAATCTCCGCAAAGAGAATTTCTTCCTCTTGCTCAAAATTGGTCAATGTCTGACTGAGGTGCTCTCCGATATCCTTCCACTTGGTATCTGTCAATTCATGAATTGGTCGATAAATGGCATTCCCCAAGTTGGTAAAGAGTAAGAGATGCTGAGTGGTCTTAGCAGGCTCTACGAAAATCAACTCGTCATCGTCTCGCTTACCGACTTCTTCCAGTGTTGAGGCATTGAAAGAACGAGGCGAGGTCCGTTTAATGTAACCTGCACGGGTTACACTGACGAAGGTTTCCTCTTCAACAATGAGACTGGCTGTATCAATCTCGATCGTTTTAGCAGTGTCTTGCAATTCACTGAGACGCGGATTTCCAAAGAGCTTCTTGACTTCACGCAATTCCTTCTTCATGAGGTTGAACATGGTCCGTTCATCCCCAATGATGGCTGCCAAGGTCGCGATTTGCTCCTTGAGACTGGCATGCTCTTCTTCCAAGGTGACGATATCTGTATTGGTCAAGCGGTACAATTGCAAGGTGACGATAGCTTCTGCTTGTTCTTCCGTGAAATCGTAGCTGACCTTGAGGTTTTCTTTGGCATCTGCCTTGTTATCAGAAGCACGGATCAAGGCGATGACTTCATCGAGGATGGAAATGACGCGGATCAAGCCCTCTACGATGTGGAGCCGTCGTTCTGCCTTTTCCTTATCAAAGCGAGAACGAGCGACAATGATATCTCGACGGTGTGCAATGTAGTTAGAGAGAATCGGTACAATCCCCACTTGACGAGGGGTATAATTGTCAATCGCCACCATATTGAAGTTGTAGTTGACCTGCAAGTCTGTATACTTGAACAAGTAGTTCAAGATCAAATCTGTATTGGCATCTTTTTTCAACTCAATGGCAATACGAAGACCATCTCGGTCAGATTCATCCCGAACTTCTGCAATGCCAGCTACCTTGTTGTTTACACGAACATCATCAATTTTCTTGACTAAGACAGCTTTGTTGATCTCATAAGGAATCTCGGTGACAACGATTTGCTGCTTACCGCCTTTGAGCTGCTCGATCTCGGTTTTAGAGCGGACAACCACCCGGCCCTTACCAGTTTCATAGGCTTTCTTGATCTCATCCCGTCCTTGGATAATGGCACCCGTTGGGAAATCAGGCCCAGGCAGAAACTCCATGAGCTTGTTTACCTTGGCAGATGGATGGTCGATCATGTAGACCACGGCATCGATGACTTCAGCAAGGTTGTGTGGCGGAATATCTGTCGCATAACCAGCTGAAATCCCTGTTGCCCCATTGACTAAGAGATTTGGAAAAGCGGCAGGCAAAACAGTTGGCTCTTTTTCTGTATCGTCAAAGTTCCAGGCAAATGGCACTGTGTTCTTTTCGATATCTTGCAAAAGATAACCCGCAATTTCAGACAAACGTGCTTCGGTATAACGCATGGCTGCTGGTGGATCACCGTCCATGGAACCATTGTTTCCGTGCATTTCCACAAGGATCTCACGGTTCTTCCAGTCCTGAGACATGCGAACCATGGCATCATAGATGGAACTATCCCCGTGAGGGTGGAAATTCCCCATGATATTACCGACAGACTTGGCAGACTTGCGATAGCCTTTGTCATGGGTATTGCCATCCTTATTCATAGAATAAAGGATCCGCCGTTGTACAGGTTTCAAGCCATCCCGAATATCAGGAAGAGCCCGCTCTTGAATAATGTATTTGGAGTAGCGACCAAAGCGCTCCCCCATGATGTCCTCTAGGGACATATTTTGAATATTACTCATATAAGATACAAAGGGACGATTCGGCATGCCGAAAATTTCTGTAGTACCCTAGGGCATCCACATCCGTAATTTTTCGAATTGGTAACGGCTGTAGAAAAACGAGGAAATCGATGCAGGTTTCGATGAACCCGAATCGATTTATCTTTTTTCCTAGGAAATTAGTCCCGTGTTCAGTTACTACAAGTAACTAAACTATCCTTTCTGTAGTTTTAAATACGTTATTAAATGATGGATCAAGAGTTTCACACAGCACTTAGGGCGTGTGAAACTCCTTTCAAAGAATGTTGAGTAGATTTTTTAGAAAAAGGAATTCAGTCACACCAAGTAACCAAAGGATCCTTTCTGTAGTTTAAAATAGATTAAATTAATGATTAGAAAGTTTCTCTTTAGCATAAGAAATCATTTTCTCAGCTACTTCCTTATCGTAAGTAAATCCCATCTTTTGGGCCAGAATTTGAGCTTCTCGATCGAATCCCTTCATGGTGGAAAATAAAGACTGAGTGATTTTATCGAAACTGGATAAATCAAGCAAAGCTGAGAACTCCTTCTCTTGCTCAGCTGGTAGATACTGGAAGAGGTACTTGTAGTTCTTTCCGATATCAACTGCTCCTCTATCGCTTGTCACCTGCCAAGCTAAGACCTTGAGAAGTTCTTGCTGACAAATGCCATAGAGGTGGTCGGTCGCATAGATAAGCTGATTTCTTCGAATGGCCTTGACAACATAAGCTGATACCCACCAAAATTCATTGCAGGATGCTGCAAATTTCTCTTCAGTAGGCGGAGCGGTCCAATAGCGCTTGGGAATAGACTGATAGGCTTCAAACAAGCCATTGTCGTCTTTTATAACTTCAAAATTTGCTTCGCTGTCCACCCACTCTTGGATATACTCCTTGGGGCAGAGGGTTAAATCAATACGATTCCCATCTTCAAAGAGCATGAGATACAGACGACGGTGTCCCAGTCGGTTGTGCTGTTCGATGAGTCGATTTCCGAACTGATCCAACCAGGATAAATCTGAAATCAGTTCTTCCAGATCATCAACTATATAGACTACATCGTAATCTTGAAACTCGTCTTTGGTTGCCTGAGGATTCGTTCGGGATCCGGATAAAGCAATCGCTTCTACTTCCAGAGTATCAGCTATTTGCAAAATCAGATTCATCATTTCTGTATCAGTTCTCATGTCAATTCCTTACCATTTCTACATCCCAGCTTATTTATTTTATAGTAGAAAGTGATTAAAATACTGTATTTTCTTCCAGCGTAAACTTAACGTTATCTTCAATCCATTGACGACGTGGTGCAGCCTTATCGCCCATTAGGACGGAGACACGGCGTTCTGCACGCGCTAGATCATCAATGGTGACACGGATCAGGGTACGAGTTTCTGGATTCATGGTGGTTTCCCAAAGCTGATCCGCATTCATTTCCCCCAATCCTTTGTAACGTTGCAGAGTTGCTCCACGGCCAAAGGTCCGACGCAACTCTTCTAATTCACTATCTGTCCAAGCATAGGCTACTTCTTCTTTCTTGCCTTTGCCTTTCGACATCTTATAAAGAGGAGGAAGCGCAATGTAGACATGTCCAGCTTCTACCAAGGGGCGCATATAGCGATAGAAGAAAGTGAGGAGCAAGGTTTGAATGTGGGCACCATCCGTATCCGCATCGGTCATGATAATGATCTTATCGTAGTTGGCATCTTCCACTGAGAAATCTGCCCCAACTCCAGCACCGATGGTGTAGATCATGGTGTTGATTTCCTCGTTCTTGAGGATATCACTCATATTGGCCTTCTCAGTATTAAGAACCTTCCCACGAAGTGGAAGAATCGCTTGGAACTTCCGGTCCCGTCCTTGTTTAGCAGAACCGCCAGCTGAGTCTCCTTCGACTAGATAGAGTTCGTTTTTCTTAGGATTCTTAGACTGGGCAGGTGTCAATTTACCAGACAAAAGTCCCTTGTCCTTTTTGCTCTTCTTGCCATTTCGACTTTCATCCCGCGCTTTTCGAGCGGCTTCACGCGCATCCCGGGCTTTAATAGCCTTACGAATCAGATTAGAAGCCAACTCCCCATTTTCCATGAGGAAGAAGGTCAATTTATCAGAAACAATGCTATCTACTACTGGACGAGCCAAGGGGCTTCCTAATTTGTCTTTGGTTTGTCCTTCAAACTGCAAATGAGCTTCTGGAACCAAGATCGAAAGAACAGCAGACAAACCTTCACGATAGTCTGATCCCTCTAGGTTCTTGTCTTTTTCTTTGAGAAGACCCGTCTTTCTTGCATAGTCATTCATAGCCTTGGTAATGGCTGTCTTCAGACCCGTCTCATGGGTTCCCCCATCTTTGGTGCGGACATTATTAACGAAGGACAAGATATTATCTGAGTAGCCATCATTGTATTGCATGGCCACTTCTACCTGAAAACCATCTGATTCGCCACTAAAGTAGAGAACCGGTGTCAAAGTTTCCTTGTCTTCGTTCAAGTACTCTACGAAATCTTGGACACCATTTTCATAATGAAAGGCCACATGGTTGTCTTCTTCCTTACGGAGATCGGTCAGCGTCAGCGTCACGTCCTTCAGCAAGAAGGCTGATTCTTTGATTCGCTCAGCAATGGTATTAAATTTGAAATCCGTCGTTGAAAAGATGGTTGGATCCGGCATGAAGGTGACCTTGGTCCCTGTCTTTGACTTGGGAGCAGAGCCGATCTTTTCGAGAGTTGTAACTGGTTTTCCCCCATCTTCAAAACGTTGCTTGTAGACAGCTCCATCACGCGTAATTTCTACCTCTAGCCAGCTAGAAAGGGCATTGACAACAGAAGATCCCACTCCGTGAAGACCTCCAGATGTCTTATAGCCTCCTTGACCAAACTTCCCTCCGGCGTGGAGGACCGTAAAGATCACCTCAACGGTTGGTTTACCCATAGCATGCATCCCGGTCGGCATTCCACGTCCCTGGTCTTCTACCGATAGAGAGCCATCTTTATTAATCGTGACATCGATTTGTGATCCAAAGCCAGACAAGGCTTCATCGACCGCATTATCCACGATCTCCCAGACCATGTGATGCAAGCCATTTCCGTCGGTCGATCCGATATACATCCCTGGACGTTTACGGACTGCATCCAACCCTTCTAGTACCTGAATGGCATCGTCATTATAATTATTAATATTGATTTCCTTTTTTGCCACAAGGAACCTCCTGTTTGTTCATCTTTTCTATATTACAGTTTTTTAGGAAATTTTGCAAAATTTTTTCTCTCTATATGGAGATTTCTACATCCCAGTACAAAATGTTGGCTGGACACTTTCTTCAGATGTCACACTTGAACTCCAAAAATTGCTTTTTCTATTGATGGCTTTTTGATATAATGAGAGTATGATAAAAGAAATAAGTGTTTTAATCTTAGCCTATCTGTTGGGCTCCATTCCTTCGGGATTATGGATTGGGAAAATCTTTTTCCATATTAATTTACGGGAACATGGCTCGGGTAATACAGGAACGACCAATACCTTTCGGATTTTAGGAAAGAAAGCTGGGATCATTGTCTTTGCAATTGATTTCTTGAAAGGAACTTTGGCCGTTCTCCTTCCGGCTTTCTTTGGAATTCAGGGGATCTCGCCGATGGTCTTTGGTCTCTTAGCTGTTTTGGGACACACTTTCCCCATTTTTGCTGGATTCAAAGGTGGAAAAGCGGTGGCGACGAGTGCTGGTGTCTTACTTGGTTTCTCGCCTATCCTGCTACTCATTTTAGCTGTTTATTTTGTAGCCAGCCTGTATTTAACCAGTATGATTTCGTTTTCGAGTGTTACTGTTGCGCTACTCGCCATTTTATCGGTCCTCCTTCTTCCTTTGACTGGATGGATCTTGCACAGCTATGATCCTCTTTTTACAGTCATTGTCTTGGCCTTAGCGACCTTGATCATTCTTCGTCACAAGGATAATATCCAACGGATCAAAGAGAAAAAAGAAAATCTCATCCCTTGGGGAAAGAACATCACCCATCAACAACCAAAAAACTAGAGTATGCGCTCTAGTTTTTTTGATTGGGCTACAAGTCTCTGCTTCTTCCCTGTTCGGAACATCGTTTAACTCTATGATACCATCTTTTATCCTTTCACAAAAACAGCATCCCAAATGGAATGCTGTTTTCTGTTTCTTAATAGTATTCCCCTTGGCGGTAGTTCCAAGAGTTGAAATGATCAGATAAGTGCATCATGATCTTATCGATATCCAATCCTTTACGGATCACAACTGGACAAGTATTGACAGAACGGCTACCTGCTCCTTGTTCTGGTATCAATTTTCCTTCCGCATCAACCATAGAGACCATCACACCTTGTTCATAGCGAGTTTCAATGGTCTTGTCTGGTTGGATAGAAGCTACATAATCATCGGCTTCGATAACCAAGTCCACGGCACCTTCGATGCGCTCACCAATTCCTTCGACCTTCCCGCGGTTTCCTTTACCGGAAGGGTTGGCTGAAGAAGCGTAAACCATCTTGCCTTCTTTTTCCCACATTTCTTTGGCAATTTGCTCACCAGCTTTACCAAATTTAATGACAAAGCATGAAGTTCCACGAACGTCTGTCATGAGTTCTTCACGTCCATCTCCGAAGGCTTGCAATTTTGCATAGGCATCTTCACGCCAAGGAAGGATACAACCAAGCAAGATATCTTCATCCCAATGTTTTTGGTAGAAGGCTTCAATTTCAGGATTCAATTGCGCAAGGGCACGAAGTTCATCCATGCTTCCGCAAAGAACCACACCTGGTTTGTTGCGGTTACGTTCTTTGGCTTCGAATTTACGTTCCAAGCCAGACTTGTCACTGGTCATGATGATGTAGCCAACTTTAGTAGGGCAGACGATACAGCCCCCTTCTCCTTTAAGAATATCAAATCCTTCTTGTGAAAGTTGTCCGTCCCATTGAATGTGTTTTGTCATAAGTCTCTTTCCTTTTCTATTCTTTTTAGTATTGTATCAAAAAATAGTCTCAAATTCAATATATTTTCAGAAAATTCGTAATTCGATATACAATTTTATCATTGCCAGTAAGCTGGCCTGTTCTTCTCATAAGCTGCGATCAAGTCTTCATACTGAAGTGTAATCCCGATATCATCCAACCCGTTGAGCAATTTGTGCTTCCAATCTTGATCGATCTCAAAGCGAAACTCTCCTACAGGCGAGATGATCTTCTGCTCTTCCAAATCTACCGTCACTGGATCTGTCGGCTTCAAACTTGCCAATTTTTGACGAACCTCTAGCGGTTGGACAATCGGCAGCATGCCATTATTGAGCTCATTATTGTAATGGATATCTCCGAAGGATCCGGCGATAACGACTTTAAAGCCATAATCGGCTAAAGCCCAGGCCGCGTGCTCCCGAGAGGAACCAGCCCCAAAATTGTCACCAGTGATCAAAATGGTCGCCTTGCGGTATTCTGGCTTGTTAAAGATAAAATCTGGATCCTCAGTATACTGGTCATCCAAATAGCGCCAAGCATACATGAGGTATTTCCCAAAGCCTTTTTTATCAATCAACTTTAAGAATTGCTTGGGGAGGATTTGGTCGGTATCAATATTATCGTTCATCAAAGGAACCGTAGTTCCCGTATAAATGGTAAATTTCTCCATGCTTCCTCCTTTTACAAGACTTCTGGCATTTGGCGCACATCGACAAAGCGACCGGCGATTGCTGCTGCAGCAGCCATTGCTGGGCTACAGAGATGGGTTTTAGCCCCAAATCCTTGGCGGTCTTCAAAGTTCCGGTTGCTAGTAGAGGCACAGTGGACCCCATCTGGAACCTTGTCTGGGTTCATTCCTAGACACATGGAGCATCCTGGATCACGCCATTCAAAGCCAGCATCCATAAAGATCTTGTCTAAGCCTAATTTTTCGGCGGCTTGCTTAACCGGACGAGAGCCAGGTACCACAATAGCAGTTAAGTTGGGCGCAATTTTTTTGCCTTTCACAAACTTGGCTGCCAACTCCAAATCGCTGAGACGCGCATTGGTACAAGAACCGATAAAGATATAGCCTAATTCAATGTCTGCTGGTTTTTGGCCAGGTTCGAGATCCATATAATGATAAGCCCGTTCATCATTCATGTCTCGAATCTCTGGAAAAGGAGTCTCGAAGTCCACTCCCATAGAAGGGTTGGTTCCCCAAGTCACCATCGGAGCAAGATCAGATACATCCATTCGGATGACCCTATCATAAACAGCATCGTCATCACTAACCAGAGTCTTCCAATCAGCTACTGCGGCCTCAAAATCATCTGGCACACATTCGCGTCCCCGGAGGTAGTCAAAGGTCGTCTCATCTGGATTCATGATCCCCATTTTGGACCCAAACTCGATAGACATGTTACAGATGGTCATGCGTTCTTCCATGGTCAAGCGATCAATCGCTTCTCCTCGATACTCTACGACATAGCCAACTCCGCAAGCAACACCGTAGCGCGCTATCAAAGCTAGGATGTAATCCTTTGAATAGATCCCTTTTTGTGGGGTTCCGGTGAATTCGACCAACATCTTCTTTGGTTTGACTTGCCAAATGGTTTGGGTGGCAAAGACATGCTCCACTTCACTGGTTCCAATCCCAAAGGCAATGGCACCAAAGGCTCCGTGAGTTGCGGTATGGCTGTCTCCACAGACAATAAATTTTCCAGGCTGGGTCCGACCGGTTTCAGGGCCCACCATATGAACGATTCCTTGCTTAGCAGAACCATGGGCAGCATGATCAATCCCAAAGTCCACCACATTCTCAGCTAATTTATCAATCTGGGCTTTTGAAATCACATCTCGAATATCAAAAATATTGACCGTTGGAACATTATGATCAAAGGTTCCAAAGGTTAAATCAGGTCGTCGGACCTTGCGTCCTGCATCCCGTAATCCTTGAAAGGCTTGCGGACTCGTCACTTCGTGGATATAGTGTTGGTCCACATACATGAGTTGGGGTTGCCCTTCCACTCCTGTAATCACGTGGCGGTCCCAAAGTTTATCAAAGATAGATTTTCCACTCATCGTCTTTCTCCATTTATCTTCTTGTTAGGAAATCCATTGAAGGATTCGAAAGAGGGCACCTGCTAAAAGAAGGCTACTGCCCCACCAAGTAGCTTGAAAATACCATTTCCGCACCTTGTGGTGAAAGAGATATCCACCTAGTAGAGCTCCGAATCCACCAAGCAGCCAGCTCTCGAGTAACAGGACCTTTTCAGGAATCCGCCACCTCTTTTGGATAGCTTTTCGTTTATCTAAACCATAGGTCAGAAATACGATACTATTCCAAATAGCAATAACAACTAAACAGCGATCTCTCCAAGTCATCTTAGAGATTCCCAATAATGGCTGCAGTCATCTCTGCAGTAGAAGCCTGTCCACCTAGATCCCGTGTCAAGATTCCTTGATTCAAGGTTTGATTGACGGCTTCTTCGATCATTTCTGCACCTGCTGTTTCTCCAAAACTGTCTCGGAGCATCATAGCGACAGACAGGATCATGGAAATCGGATTGGCAATGCCTTGACCAGCAATATCCGGTGCTGAACCATGAATCGGTTCGTACATACTTGGTCCTTGGTCAGAATGACTGGCAGACGGCATCACGCCTAGTGTTCCAGGAAGGACGCTGGATTCGTCAGATAAGATATCTCCGAATAGATTCTCTGTCACTACAACATCAAAGCGGGCTGGATTGGTAATCATGATCATGGATGCACTATCGACAAGCTGGTGCTCTAAGGTCACATCTGGAAATTCTTTGGCAACTTCTTCTGCCACTAGGCGCCACAATTTAGAAGTTGCAAGGACATTTTGCTTATCGATACTGGTCACTTTCTTACCACGTCCTTGCGCGATCTTGAAGGCTTGGCGCATAATCCGACGGATTTCTTCTGCACTGTAATCATTGATATCACGCGCTGTATCTTCTTTCAAGATATGCTCTCCAAAATAAATCCCACCTGTCAATTCACGCACGACCACGAAGTCGACCCCCTCGATACGCTCTGGTTTCAAAGGAGACAAGTGTTTCAAGGCGTCAAAAATCCGTACAGGACGAATATTGGCAAAGAGATTTAATTCCTTGCGAATAGCGAGCAGGCCTTGTTCTGGACGAACAGGAGCATTGTCATACTCAGGACTCCCGATGGCTGCGAGAAGAATAGCATCCGCTCCTTTAGCTGCTTTTAGAGTATCTTGGGGAAGTGGGTGGCCAGCGGCATCAATCCCAGCACCCCCAAAAGGTTTGTCTTCTAGACTATAATCAAAGCCAATTTTGGGAGCAACGGCTGCGAGGACCTCTAGTCCAGCTGCCATGATCTCAGGGCCAATCCCATCTCCTGCAAGTGTTACAATTTTCTTTGTCATGTTTATTTCCTCTTAGGCTTGTGGAAGATCACGGTAGGAGACAGCTCGTCCCATCTCACCCGCATTCTCTTTTTGAACCAGCGTGTTGGCATTGATATAAGCGATGGCAGAGGCTTTCAATACGTCGAAGTCCAAACCAGAGGCATTGAAAATCGTATCTGTATCGACATTTTCCACGGATACCAAGACACGGGCTTGGGCATCGATCCCATCTGTCACTGCATCGATATTATAAGATGTCAAGCGAACAGTTTGGTTGAAGAATTTATCAATCGCATTAAAGATGGCTTCAACCGACCCTTGACCATTGGCAATGAACTCAAGTACTTCCCCTTCTTCATTGCTGAGGCTAACCGCTGCTGTAATCGTTTCGTCTGCATTGGTTGTCAAGCGGAGATCGTTAAATTGGAATCCTTCTGGATTTTCCACTGCTGTACCGGCAACAAGGGCGCGGATATCGGCATCAGTGATCTCGTGTTTCTTGTCTGCCAGAGATTTGAACTTCGCAAACAATGGCTTGATATCTTCTTCTGTGAAATCCAGTCCCAACTCATGCAGTTTTTCGACAAAGGCATGGCGACCAGACAATTTACCAAGCGGAAGGCTGTTGCTCTTAACTCCCACCAACTCAGGTGTGATGATTTCATAAGTAAGTGGATTTTTAAGGACCCCATCTTGGTGAATCCCAGACTCGTGTGAGAAGGCATTGCCACCAACAACCGCCTTGTTTTTAGGAATTGGAATACCAGAGTAACGAGAAACCAACTCAGAAGTGTTGATGGTTTCATTTAGGACAATCGGACTTTCCACTTGGAAATAGTCTTCGCGAATATTAAGAGCGACCGCTACTTCTTCAAGTGCCGCATTGCCGGCCCGTTCACCGATTCCATTAATGGTTCCTTCGACACGACGGGCACCATTTTTAACAGCAGCGAGGCTATTGGCCACCGCCATACCTAGGTCATCATGGCAATGAGGCGAATAGATAATCTCGCGATCTGTCTTGACATGGTCGATCAAGTATTTGAAAATAGCTCCGTACTCTGCTGGTGTCGTGAAACCGACTGTATCAGGAATATTGATGTAGCTAGCACCAGCATCGACTGCAGTCTGTACGACTTGCAAGAGGAAATCCAATTCGGTCCGTGTCGCATCTTCTGGCGAGAATTCCACAATCTCAAATTTTGAGCGAGCGTAAGAAACGTGCTCTTTGATGGCTTCAAGAATTTCTTCCTTGGTCTTGTTGAGTTTAAACTCCCGGTGAATCGGACTGGTTGCGATAAAGACGTGAATTTGTGGATACTTAGCATCCTTCAAGGCTTCATAACAAGCATCAATATCTGATTTGACAGAACGGGCCAAACCTGTCACGGCTGTCTTGGTCAAGACTTTTGCAATCTCCTGCACAGCTGTGAAGGAATCAGGACTAGCTGCAGGAAAACCTGCTTCAATAGCAGAAATGCCCCATTTTTCCAATTGCTTGGCAATGGCAATCTTTTCTTTGATAGAGAAATTAACTCCTGGAGTCTGTTCACCATCCCGAAGGCTGGTATCTAAAAATTCAACTTTACGCATAGGGTCTCCTCATTTCTATGTAGTGGATATAAAGAAAAACATCTCACTCGGTTAACCAAGCGAGATGTTTTTGCCCGCTTGGTAAGCCAAACAGGACTAATGCTTCTGCACTAGCCCTTATACCTCAACAACAAAGCAAATTGAATAAACTTAGCTGTTTTCATGTTTGACTTTCTCCTTTGTTCAATGTCTTGTCTAGTATTCTAGCATAGGGAAAAAGCAATGTCAAGAATTTTCCGTAATATTCTGAATTTTTTGAATAGAACAAAATAATTCTTTCTGTTCTACATAGACTATAGACAGCCTGTTTTTACATAAGAAAACCTAGGTGCTATTAAAAAATTATAATGATATAAACAATTAGGATCATTCAAATACATCATGTAATGAAACTTTCCGCTGTGAGAAAAGAGGCTGGGACAAAAGTCCTAGCCTCTCAATTGTTTTTGGATTGTCGAGCAAGACGCAGTGGTTGAGTGGGCTCTACTACGCTGATTTCATCAGCTTTTACAGCCCTACTCAACTGTGCGGAG